>NZ_CAWNZT010000132.1:16182-23038 GCF_963878965.1 Aeromonas sp. HMWF015
TGCAGGGGGTCGATTCGGTGATGTGCCCGTTTGAACGTCGTCAACTGGCATGGCAGCGACTGGCACGGGATCTTCCCGCCAGCTTCTTTGAACAGGCGGTTACCGAGATTGGGCTGGAGCAGGTAGTGGAGGCCGCCGAGGCCATTACGCAAGGCCAGATCGCCGGTCGCACTCTGGTCAAACTTTGAACTCTCTCTGACTGGCGAGCCCGACAATTCCGGATAAAATTGGAGTGCGGGTGAACTATCCAAGGAGAGTGAAGATGGGTGGACACAAGCCGGATTACGACTCCTCTGATGATGATTGGGAGCCGGATTCCTGGGAAGAAGAGCTGGATCAGTGGGAAGATGAAAGCTGGCAGGATGATGACACTTTCGATGACCAGTGAACCACGGCATTGAATGAACAGGCGGGCTTTGGGCCCGCCTGATTTTTTTGCCGCGCTCACATGGCTGAGTGTTCGCCCTTGGTCAGGGGCGGGGCGCTGGGTAGAATGAACTGCCCAAATGACGCTCAAGGATGACTATGCGACTCTTCATCATATTGTTGGCTGCCCTGCTGGGTGGCTGTGTCTCCAACGATGATCCCTGCGAGAAGGTATGGAGTGAGGTTGGGGAGGCGGATGGCAAGCTGGGCTTCACCACCGAGCGGATCGAGTTCCATCAGGGCCAGTGTGGCAAGAAGGTGGATGCCGAACTGTGGAAGCAGGGACATCAGAAGGGATTGGCATGGTATTGCCGCCCCGAGCATCTCTATCTGGCTGGCCGCTCAGGCGAGGAGTATCGCGGCGTTTGCCCGAATGATACCCAGGCACGCAGATTGTTCGAACAGGGGCGTCAGGGGTGGACCGATCAATAACGCCCTGACAGGGAGGGGTGTTACTCCTCTTTCAAACGCAGCGGCTGGCAGAGGTAACCCTTGTCATTGGCACTGCGGGCGCACTTGCTGCAGACAAACTTGGGTTTGCGGACTATCTTGCGCAACGCCTTGAGATCGGTGGGGATCTCGTGGCGGCGCCATTCACACAGGGTTTTGCTGCCCATAACGACTACCTCTACGACTTGACGGCCGTATTGTAATCGATTTTCATTTCGAATAAACCGACAAAGCTCGCTTATTGGCCGATATGCCAATAAGCGATTGTTTCGGGAGGGATTACTGGTAGAGGAACTTGGTGAAGATAAGCTCGCGCACCGCTTTCTTGCCGGTCTCTTTCACCAGCAGTTCGTTGACGGTTGTCTCGCACTCCTTGCGCAGCTCTTCTCGGTTGGTCAGGGACTTCACTTGATCGGCATTTTTGCTGCCAATCAGGCGGATGATGGCATCGCGGATCAGCGGGTCATGCTGCTCCAGCAGCTTGAGATCGGCCTCGTTTTCCGCCATCAGCTCTACCGTGACCCGGATATAACCGAGGGTTTTGCTATCACTCAGGTAGTTGGTGATGATGTCGGGATCGAGCGCGTGGTAGGAGAAACCAGGCTTGGCAGCCCCCTCTGCGCCCTCGGCGGGCGGCTCATCTTCAGCCAGAGCTTGCTGCTGCAGGGCGCCACAGCTCAGTAACAACACCAGCAGAATTTTGAAGATCTTCATATAGATGGCTCATCAGCAAGAGATAACCCATTTTTGATGTTGCCATCGGGGCCGTCAAGCACGGATGTTCTTACATTTCGCTATTGATTTACGGATAATAAACCGGATTTTAACCTGAACACGGAAATCTCTGGATGGTGAAGCTGTGAAGTCCGAGTTGACTGTTCCCCTCACGCCGTTAAGCGGGTGGCTCGCTCCCGAATGTTGTGAATTGCCTGCCAGCTTGCGCCCCTGGCTGCTGGAGCCCGGCTCCATGACCCGGCGGCTGCGTCAGCACAATCGCCACTTTTCGGTGGAGTGGCTGGGCAATCACCCGGTCGCCCTTACTGCCGATGAGCAGTGGCTGGTGGATTCGGCCTCGCCGGCCGGCACCTGCCGCGAGGTGATCCTGCACGGGGATCGTGGGCCCGCCGTGCTGGGCTGGACCCTGTTTGCCGATGACGCATTGCAAGGGAGCGGCATTGCCGAGCTTGGCGAGCAGCCGCTGGGTGAGCGGGTATTTGGCCATGAGCCTGCCCGCCGCGATCATCTGCAACTGGCCCGTTTCGATATTGCCGCCAATCCCCGTTGCCCGGCCGCCACTGTCTGGGGGCGTCGTTCCCGTCTGTTTCTGGGGCAGTGGCCACTGCTGGTGCACGAGCTGTTTCTGCCCTCTCTCGTCTGTGACAAGGAGCTGGAGTGAATCTGTTAACCAAGGAGCGGGGACTTGCCTATATGCAGTTGGCCCGCGTCGACAAACCCATAGGTACTCTGCTGCTGCTGTGGCCAACCCTGTGGGCGCTCTGGCTGGCCGCTGGTGGCCTGCCCAATCTCTGGGTGCTGACCGTGTTTGTGGTCGGCGTCTTTCTGATGCGCTCGGCAGGGTGCGTGATCAACGACTATGCGGATCGCAACTTCGACGGCCATGTCAAACGCACCGCTGGTCGCCCCTTGCCCACGGGCAGAGTCAAACCGTGGGAGGTGCTGGCTCTCTTCTTCGTGCTGGCGCTTATCTCGTTTGGTCTGGTGCTGACCATGAATCCGCTCACCATCGGTCTGTCGTTTGTCGCCCTGCTGCTGGCGGTGAGTTACCCCTTCATGAAGCGCTTTATCTCGAATCCCCAGCTGGTGCTCGGGATGGCCTTCTCCTGGTCGATCCCGATGGCCTATGCTGCGCAGGCGGATGCCCTGCCGCTGGTGGCCTGGTTGCTCTTCTTTGCCAATCTGCTCTGGACGGTGGCTTACGACACCCAGTACGCCATGGTGGATCGGGATGACGACCTCAAGATCGGCCTCAAATCCAGCGCCATCCTGTTTGGTCGTTACGACAAACGGATCATCGGCGCATTGCAACTCTCGACGCTGCTGCTGCTGCTGGCGGTCGGGCAGCTGATGACGCTGGGGGGCTGGTATTACTGGGGATTGCTGGGGGCGGCGGTGCTGTTTGTCTATCAGCAGCGGCTTATTCGCGAGCGGCAGCGGGAAGCCTGCTTCCAGGCGTTTCTCAACAACAACTATGTGGGGGCGCTGGTGTTTGCCGGTCTGGTGCTCGATTACCTGCTGGCGTGACATGTTCCCGCGCAGACTCCGATAAAAAAGAAGGCCGCATCATGCGGCCTTCTTTGTTTGCGTTGCAGACTAGAGCTGGTTGCCCGCCTGAATTGTACGGCGGATCTTGTTGCTCAGCAGCGGCACTATGTTGTCGGCCAGCGCCTGGAAGCGGCCGAGATCCGGCTTGCACTCGGGAGAGAGGTAGCCCTCCTTGCGCAGTGTGTGGATCAGGGTGCTGAACAGCTTCTGGTCGAAGAACTCGGGGGCGTTGATGCCGTGCAGGGTGCCGAGGCGCTCTGCCATCATCAGGCCGTCCGCCTCGAGCTGCTCCGCCTCGATATGAGGCTGGGCCAGCACCCGGGTCAGCACGATGGCGTAGCGTTGCAGGGTCTCCTGAATGCTCTCCGCCAGCAGCAGCAGGCGCATCTGGTTGGCCGGATTGACCCAGTAGCCGTCATCGCGGGTCTCGATCAGTTGCTGGGTCTGCAGCGCGTCGAGCAGGCTGTCGACCAGCGCCGGCAGCTCCTCCTCTTCATAACGCAGGAACAGCTCGGTCTTGAGCAGCGGATAGATGTCGATGCAACGGGCCATGATCTCGCTGCGGGAGATCCCTTCGCACCGTTCGATCAATGCTGCCACCAGAGAGGGCATGGCGAACAGGTGGAGGATGTTGTTGCGGTAGTAGGTCAGCAGGATCGCCTGATAGCGGTCGAGACTGATGATCTGCCCCAGCTTGTCCTCGCTCACCTCGAACTTGTTGAGCTCCATCGCCTGATCCAGCAGGGTCTTGGCATCCTCATCCGGAATGGTGCTCTGCGGGCTGTAGGGCACCGCCTTGAGCAGATCCAGATAGGTGTTGAGCTGGGCCTGCAACTCGTCGCGGGTCAGGGCGTGGCGCTCGGCGGCCAGCAGCGCCAGCGCACTCAGGGTCAGGCCGTTGACCGCGGCAGCGCCGTTGATGCGGGTCATCAGCAGTTCGGCCAGATTGTTGACGGTGCCCGCCATCCACTCCGGACGCTCCTCTTCCCCGATGTGCTTTTTCCAGTCGGGGATATGTTCGCTCAGGTAGCTGTTGAGGGTCAGCGGCTCGCCGAAGTTGACGAAACCACGGCCGTAGTTGCGCAGCTTGCGCAGGATGCCGAGCACCTGCAGGAAGCTCTCCTTCTCCTTGCGACTCCCCTTGAGCTCGTTGTGGTAGGTGTTCACCTCCATCACGTGCTCGTAACCCAGATAGACCGGCACCAGAGTGACCGGCCTGTCCAGCCCGCGCATCATTGCCTGCAGGGTCATCGCCAGCATGCCGGTCTTGGGCGGCAGCAGACGGCCGGTACGGGAGCGGCCACCCTCGGTGAAGAACTCTACCGAGTAACCCTTGGCAAACAGCAGGTTGAGGTATTCCCGGAATACCGTGCTGTAGAGCGGGTTGCCCTTGAAGGTGCGGCGAATGAAGAAGGCGCCGCCGTGGCGGAAGATGGGGCCCGCCGGCCAGAAGTTGAGGTTGATGCCTGCCGCGATATGGGGCGGCACCATCCCCTGGTGGTAGATGACGTAGGAGAGCAGCAGGTAGTCCATGTGGCTGCGGTGGCAGGGAACGTAGACGATCTCGTGTCCTTCCTGCGCCAGTTGGCGCACCTTCTCGGCGCCATTGACCGACAAACCGCGGTAGAGCTTGTTCCACAGCCAGCCGAGGAAGCTCTCGCCCAGGCGGATCAGCCGGTAAGAGAAGTTGGAGGCGATCTCGTCCATGTAGCCATGGGCGCGCTTTTGCGCCTTCTCGAGGCTGATCCCCTCACGCTGGGCCTCCTCTTCAATCGCCTGCTGGATCACCGCGGAGTCGAGCAACTGCTTGAACAGCAGGTTGCGGTTCGGCAGTTTCGGGCCGGTGGCGGCCAGCTGCTGGCGGCTGAAGTGGGTACGGGCCACTCGCGCCAGCTTGTGGGCGATCGCCTCGTCGGTGCCGTGTTTGTCCGCCATGTAGCGCAGGGAGAGCGGCGGCGAGAAGCGCACCAGATTCTCGCGGCCCTTGAGGATCACGATAAGTGCCTTCTTCAGCCGGTTCGGCGCCAGGCTGCTGATGATGTTGAGGCCGGAGGCTTCTTCCCCTTCCCGACCCGGAGCGCGGCCCCAGAACAGGGTGACGGGCACCACCTGGATATCCAGCTCGGGATCCTGCTTGTGCAGATCCAGCAGCTGGTGGAACTCCTGCAGGAAGGGGAGCGGTTTGCTGCGTTTGCCAAACAGGGGAGGCGGACGATCCAGACAGACATAGCGCGGCAGCAGCTGGCCGTTAAGTTCCAGCGGCGTGAAGGGACCGGGCAGACCGAGATCCTCGCAGCACTGCTGCAAGGTCATCAGGTCGGTGATCGAACTGGTTTTCAGGGCATAGACGATGGGTCTGGCCGGATCCAGATTGAGTTCTGTGATGGGATTTTCCGGCAGGCTCTTGTGATTGACCAAGCCGCTGACCGGCCATTGCAAGATGGCTCTGGAAATCTTCTGTCCTAGGGACATGTGCGTCTGCTCTCCAAAAAAATGCGGCGTGAGCATAGCAAATCGACAGCCCCTTGTCGCCGAGAGGTACGATGAGTCGGCTGCGCAGGATCAAAACAGCAGTAAATGAGGGGTTGGTTGCGACAAATGTGAGCTGCGCCTTGCCTTGGCCACTGCACTGTATATACTGCCAGTGTGCTGTATAAAAAGACAGGTGCCAATTCTATGAAACCCCTTACCCCCCGCCAGGCCGAAGTGCTGGAGCTGATCAAGGTGAACATGAGCAAGACCGGTATGCCGCCGACTCGTGCCGAGATTGCCCAGAAGCTTGGTTTCAAGTCGGCCAATGCGGCCGAAGAACATCTGAAGGCCCTGGCCAAAAAAGGGGTCATCGAGATCATGCCGGGCACGTCCCGCGGCATTCGCCTGTTGCTCGAAGAGGAAGAGGTGCTGGAAGAGAGCGGCCTGCCGCTCATCGGCAAGGTCGCTGCCGGTGAACCCATCCTGGCTCAGGAGCATATCGAGAGCCACTACCAGGTGGATCCCGCCCTGTTCCATCCACGCGCAGATTTTCTGCTGCGGGTACAGGGGATGAGCATGAAGAACATCGGCATTCTGGATGGCGATCTGCTGGCGGTGCACAAGACCCAGGAGGTGCGCAACGGTCAGGTGGTGGTCGCCCGTCTCGATGAGGATGTCACCGTCAAGCGCTTCCAGCGCAAGGGCAGTCAGGTATGGCTGCTGCCGGAGAATGAAGAGCTCTCCCCCATTGAGGTGGATCTCTCTTGCCAGCAGCTCACCATCGAAGGACTGGCTGTCGGGGTGATCCGCAACGCTGACTGGATGTAATCCTCCCCGCCAACTGCGTTTGCCACACGGCCTCCTTCGGGAGGCCGTGCTGTTTCTGGCGCACTTTCCCTGTCATATCAAACAGATCATCGGCGGCGGCATTTTTGTCCTGCGCGACCGGCTACCAATCATCCATTTCAGATATATGCTCAGATCAGTGCCCTGTCGCCGAGACTGGGCTTGGCACCTCCCTCTGACCATCACAATGCGTCGGTACGGGAGGGCCGGTAACAACGAGAATCGGGCAGTACACCTTCACGGGATATGAAGGGGGAGTGGGGAGATCCCGAGCCTTGTCAGGCAAAGGGGACCACTCGTAATGGTTGCAGATAGTCGTGACGGGCCTGTTCCCAGTTCAGGCCGACGAAGCAACATGACCTGTCGGTCAAGGAGGACT
>NZ_CAWNZT010000132.1:23048-25389 GCF_963878965.1 Aeromonas sp. HMWF015
TCTCTGGCTGCACCATCGTGGTTCGCACTGGACGCTCTGGCTGGGATGCCCGAAAGAGAAGGTGGTGCGTCTGGTATTGCTGTTCAAACGGGGTCACGGTGATCGCCAGGGGGAAGAGGGCTGGCTGGCCCCCGTGATTCCCATCGGCGTGCGGGCCATCGGCAAGATGTTGCAGCAGGGACGCAACGCTCGCCCCTGAGCAGAAGAGACAAACAAATCCATCCATAACCGGCACCCGAGGGGGCCGGTTTTTTTATGGCCGCAACTGGCGATTAATTATGCCAAATGGTCGACTCCTGACAGGGCGTTGCACAAGGTTGAACCACCTTGGCGGCTCGCTGGGGTACAATGCTCCCCTCTTGTCCGGTCACTGCTGGCCATCTGCCTCGAACTGAAAGGGTCTCTTGTTATGATGAAGCTCCGCTATCCCTTGCTCTTTCTGCTGCTGACAGCCTGCCTGATCCTGGTGTTTTACGCCACGCAGCCAGAGCAGCCGGAACAGGCCGACTACTATCCAGCGGGGCGGGACATCAATGATTTCGCCTTTACCGATGCGGACAACCAGCCGTTCACTCCTGCCAACCTGAAGGGGCACTGGACCTTCCTGTTTGTCGGTTACACCTTCTGCCCCGATATCTGCCCCACCACCCTGGCAGATATGCGCTCCGTCTATGACCAGCTGAAGAAGATGGCGCCCGACAGTCAGGTGGTGTTTATCTCGGCGGATCCCCAGCGTGACGATAGTCCACGCCTCAAGACCTATACCGCCTTCTTCAATCCCGAATTCAAGGCGGCTACCGCCCCCCACGACAAGCTGTTCCCGTTTGTGCGCAATTTGGGGCTGATCTACTCCATCGCCAATCAGGGGGAGAAGGATTACCTGATCGATCACTCCGCCTCCATCGTGCTCATCAATCCCAAGGGCAAGCTGCAGGCGGTATTCCGTCCGCAAGTGGCGCCGGGTCAGGTGCCACGGGTGCAGATGGCCACCATGCTCTCTGACTTTGCCCGCATTCTGAAGCTGACAGGCCACTGAGGGTGACCCCATCTGTTGCCCCATGGTGGCGTGATCCCTCTCGCCACCGCGCCGTCTTTGCGCTCGCCCTGCCCATGGTTTTCTCCAATATCACCACCCCCTTGCTGGGGCTGGTGGACACCTGGGTGATCGGTCATCTCGGTCAGGCCTGGTTTCTGGGGGGCGTCTCGGTCGGTGCGACCCTGATCAACCTCATCTTCTGGCTGCTCGGCTTTTTGCGGATGTCGACCACCGGCCTGACGGCGCAGGCGCACGGCGCCGCCGACGGTCGTGCCCAGCTCGATACCCTGCTGCGGGCGCTGGGGTTGGCCATTGCTCTTGGCCTGGCGCTGCTGTTGTTGCTCTTCCCCCTGTTGCCACGACTGATCGTCCTGAGTGGCGGCTCGCCCGAGGTGCAGCTTTATGCGGGCCAATATGTGGCGGTGCGGATCTGGAGCGCCCCGGCGGCGCTCTGCAATCTGGTGGTCATGGGCTGGCTGTTGGGGATGCAGGATGCCCGCAGCTCCATGGTGATGTTGATCCTCACCAATCTGGTCAATATGGCGCTCGATGCCCTGTTTGTGCTGGGGCTCGGCTGGCAGGTGCGGGGTGTGGCGGCGGCCTCGGTCATGGCGGACTACTGCGCGCTGGCAGTCGGTATCTGGCTGGTACGCCGTCAGCTGCGGCAACTGGCGCCGACGGTGTGGCAGGATGGTTGGCAGCGCTGGCGGCAGCTTGCGCCCATGGTGCGGTTGCTCGGCCTCAACCGCGATATCTTCCTGCGCTCCCTCTGTTTGCAGCTCTGTTTCGCCTTCATGACTCTGCAAGGGGCACGGCTGGGGGATGTGGCGGTGGCCGCCAATGCGGTGTTGCTCAACTTCCTGATGCTTATCTCCTACGGACTCGATGGTTTTGCCTATGCGGTGGAGGCCATGGTAGGACGAGCCATCGGTCAGCGGGATCGGCAGAAACTGCGGGAGGCCATCGTGCTCAATCTGGGCTGGGCCGCCCTCATTGCCAGTGGTTTTACCCTGGTGTTTGCCCTCTTTGGTGCCCACCTTATCGGCTATATCACCGACATTCCGGCCGTGGTGGCGGAGGCAAATCGTCAGCTTCCCTGGCTGATCGCCATGCCCTTGCTGGCGGTCTGGTGCTTCCTGCTGGATGGCGTATTTATCGGGGCGACCCGGGCGCGGGAGATGCGCAACAGCATGTTGCTGGCCGCGTTTGGCGGCTTCTTCCCGATCTGGTGGCTCTGTCAGTCGTGGGGCGTGGCCGCGCTATGGGCGGCGATGGCGGCGCTGATGGTGGGGCGCGGTCTGTCGC
>NZ_CAWNZT010000132.1:25399-27757 GCF_963878965.1 Aeromonas sp. HMWF015
TGGCGGCTGGAGCGCAGCGGGCATCTGCTCGACGCCCGCCACTGATCATCGGTGGCGCTTACATGGCACCGTCGTAGCCGAGCTGGCGCCAGCTCTCGTAGACAAATACAGATACCGCGTTGGAGAGGTTCATGCTGCGGCTCTGGGGCACCATAGGGATGCGTAGCCGCTGCTCGAATGGCAGACTCTCGATGATCTCGATGGGTAGGCCGCGACTCTCCGGGCCAAACAGTAGGGCGTCGCCAAGGGCATATTGTGCTGCCGAGTGCGCGGTGCGCCCCTTGGTGGTGCAGGCAAACACCCGCTTGGGCGCCACGGCGGCCATAAAGGCCTCATAGCTCGGCCAGCGCTTCACCTCGGCAAATTCGTGATAGTCGAGTCCCGCCCGCTTTACCCGTTTGTCATCCCACTCAAACCCCAGCGGCTCGATCAGATGGAGCCGGTAACCGGTATTGGCGCAGAGCCGGATGATATTGCCGGTGTTGGGCGGAATTTCCGGCTGGTAGAGGACGATATCGAGCATGACGAGCTCCTGCAAAGAGGTGTAAAGCCAAGAAGGGGCGCCAGCATACCCAGCGCCCGTCCGGATGAAAAGGATCAGGCGATGGGCAAGCGGATGGTGATGGTCAGCCCGGTCGGGTGATTGTTGCTGGCCGCAATGGTGCCGCCGTGGCGCTGGATCGCCTCCGAGGCGATGGCCAGCCCCAGCCCGGTGCCGCCAGTCTTGGCGTTGCGGGCATCATCGACCCGGAAGAAGGGCTGGAACAGCAGCGCCTGTTGCTCGTCAGGCACCCCGGGGCCGTCATCCCGAATGGTCATCACCCACTCCAGTCCCTCCCGATACCAGTCCACCTTGATGAACTCGCGGGCATATTTGAGGGCGTTGCGCAGGGGGTTCTCCACCGCCCGGGCCAGCAGCTCGGGCCACATCTGGATCGACTCTGCGGGCAGCGGCGGCAGTCTGAGCTGTTTGCCGCTCTGGTTTGCCTCGAACATGGCATCTTCGAGGATGGGCTCCAGCAGGTCGGCCAGCGGATGTACCACCGGCGCCTCTACATGCTGCTGCACTCGCGACAGATCCAGCAGATCGCCGATCAGCTTGTCCAGCCGTCCGATCTCTGATTCGATCCGCGCCAGCTCGGCGCTGTCACCCTGCTTGCGGCGGATCAGCGCCTGCGCCAGTTGCATCCGGGTGAGGGGACTGCGCAGCTCGTGGGAGATATCGGAAAGCAGCTGTTTCTGCTTCTGGATCATGCTCTTGAGTGTCTCCACCATGCGGCTGACGTTATCCGCCAGCTGGCCGATCTCGTCGCCCCGTCCCAGGTTGGGGATCTGTACCTCCAGATTGCCAGCCGCCAGTTGGGAGACCGACTTCTGCAACTGCAGGATGGGGCGGGTCAGCCGCCAGGCGAGCAGCAGGCAGAGCGGGGTGCTGACCAGCATCGAGATGCCCAGAATGCGGATCGGGTGATCCAGCACCTGAATAAACAGGAACAGGTAGGGGTTCTCGGCATTGAGGCCGAAATAGACGTGATAGCGATGACCGTGGTGCTCCATCAGGAAGGGGCCGGCGATCGCCTTGCGATCCTCGTTGCCCAGCATGGGGTTGGCCGGGTCGTCGGCATCCACCATAAAGCGCACCACGAACTTGCGCGGATGGGTGGTGGACTGGATCTGCCCCTTCTCGTCGCGCAGGTAGACGTTGTCCACCGGCAGCATGGCGATCTTGTCCATCGCCTTGGCCAGATCGAAATCCTGATCCGGCTCGGCAGCGTTGAGCAGGGCCTGCACGTTGTTCTGCATCCGCGCGACTTCGTGGGTCGGCAGCGGGATCTGGTTGCGGGGATCCAGAGTCGGCAGGCTGATCACGGCGGCCAGCATCACCAGCAGCATGAACCAGAACCAGAGGAAGATGTGGGTCGAGATCCCGTTGAGGGAGTTGATGCGCTCTATTCTTGCTCTAGCCACAGGTAACCGCGCCCCCGTACGGTTTTGAAGCGGGGCTGGCCATCGGTGCGGTCCGGCAGCTTTTTGCGCAGGTTGCTCAGGTGCATGTCGATGGCCCGATCGAAGGGTTCCAGCTTCTTGCCCAGCACCTGCTCGGAGAGGTGGCTCTTGCTGACGATCTGGCCGGGATTACGCAGCAGGCACTCCAGCAGGCCAAACTCGGTGGCGGTCAGCTCCAGCAGCTGTTCGCCGCAGCGGGCCTGCTGCAGGCCGGGTTGCAGCACGATATCCATGAAGTGCACTTCGTCGGAGGAGTTGCCGCGCTGGGGCGGGGCGCTCTGGGTACGGCGCAGGATGGCGCGTACCCGGGCGAGCAGTTCCCTGTCATCGAATGGCTTGGCCAGATAGTCG
>NZ_CAWNZT010000132.1:27767-36112 GCF_963878965.1 Aeromonas sp. HMWF015
ACCCGGTCCTGGCTGTCACCGCGGGCGGTCAGCATCAGCACCGGGGTGTCGTGGGTCTTGCGCAACTTGGTCAGCATGGCAAAGCCGTTGAGTTTGGGCATCATTACATCCAGCAACACCAGATCGAAGCTCTGCTCCGCCAGCCGTTGCAGCCCCTCTTCACCATCCTCGGCGACCGTGACCTGAAATCCCTCCAGGGTCAGAATTTCGGTGAGCAGTTGGGTCAATTCAAGATCGTCGTCGACCAGGAGTATTCTGTTCATCTGGTGTTATTCCGCAGATTTTCGCGCCAAACTGACGCCGGGGTCAGGGTATAATAAGTTTTTCATCGCCAGAGGAAAGCCGGTTTTGAGCCATCAACAATATTCCCGTTGGGTGACCTTTGCCAGCATAGCGGCGGTCACCACCGCTACCTTGCTGATCATCGGCAAACTGATCGCCTGGCTGATGACCGATTCGTCGACCCTGCTGGCATCCCTGACTGACTCCTTTATGGATGTGAGTGCTTCCATCATCAACCTGCTGGCCATTCGCTATGCGCTTGCCCCGGCCGATGACGAACACCGCTTCGGTCACGGCAAGGCGGAGTCGCTGGCGGGCCTCATCCAGTCGGCCTTTATCTCCGGCTCCGCCCTGCTGCTGGTGATGCACGGAATTTCATCCTTGCTCAATCAGGCGCCTATTCTGCGGCTGGAGGCGGGTCTCTGGGTCAGTGGCGGCTCCATCGTGCTGACCCTGCTGCTGGTCAGCTTCCAGAGCGTTGTCATTCGCAAGACCAACAGTGTGGCCATCAAGGCCGATATGCTGCACTACCGTTCCGATCTGCTGCTCAATGCCGGTGTCTTGCTGGCGCTGGTGCTGGCGGGGCAGGGGTGGTACTGGGCCGATGGCCTGTTTGCCATCCTGATCGGGCTATTCCTGTTGTGGGGGGCGGGACACATCGGCTACGAGTCGGTGCAGGCCCTGCTCGATCGTCAGTTGCCAGCGGAAGAACAAGCGAGAATAATGGCGCTCTGCTGTGCCGTAGAAGGTGTACACGGCGTACATGACCTGCGCACCCGTCAATCCGGGCCGACCCGATTCGTACAGTTGCATCTGGAACTGGATGATCAGATCCCCCTGGTCAAGGCCCATCAGATCGCCGATGAAGCCGAACTGGCGGTACGCCAGGCATTCGAGCGGATGGATGTCATCATCCACATGGACCCCATCTCGGTGCTGACAAAAGAACAACAGAGCCCTCACCCAGAACAACAGTAGGCTGCAACATGGATGAACTGGTTGCCAAAACCTGGCACAAAATTCAGCAAGAAGCACAGTGCATGGCGGCCCAGGAGCCGATGCTGGCCAGCTTCTTCCACTCCACCATTCTAAATCACAAGAATCTGCGTTCGGCCCTCAGCTTCCAGCTGGCCAACAAACTCGACAGCGCCACCATGCCCGCCATCGCCCTGCGCGAGGTGATCGAGTTGGCCCTGCGCAGCGAGCCCGAGCTGCTGACGGTAGTGGCGGCCGACATCTGCGCCGTGCAGGAGCGCGATCCTGCGGTCGATCTCTTCTCCACCCCGCTGCTTTACCTCAAGGGGTTCCATGCCCTGCAGGGGTATCGGGTCGCCAACTGGCTGTGGCGGCAGGGGCGCCGCTCGCTGGCCCTCTATCTGCAAAACCAGATCTCGGTGGTGTTCGGGGTGGATGTGCACCCGGCTGCCCGTATCGGCAAGGGCATCATGTTTGACCATGCCACCGGCATAGTGGTGGGCGAGACCGCGGTGATTGAAGATGATGTTTCCATCCTGCAGAGCGTGACCCTTGGCGGTACCGGCAAGGAGAGCGGCGATCGCCATCCCAAGATCCGCGAAGGGGTGATGATAGGGGCGGGCGCCAAGGTGCTCGGCAATATCGAAGTGGGCGTGGGCGCCAAAATTGGCGCGGGCAGCGTGGTGATCAACCCGGTGCCGCCTCATACCACGGTCGCTGGCGTACCCGCCAAGATCGTCGGCCGTCCGGAGTGCGACAAGCCTTCACTCGATATGGATCAGTGTCTCTGATCTCCCGGCCGGAGTAGTCGATGGCCAAACGTTGGTCGGGTTATCTGATTTTGGGGATGTGGCTGCTCAACCTGCTCCATCTCTATCTGGGACTCTCCCCCTGGCCTGCGGCCATTGCGGCCTGGGGGGCATCACTGCTCACCTGGCCCTGGCTGGTGGGGGCCGCCAAGCGGCAGGCGCTGGCCCTGTATGGTGCCGCCCTGCTGCTGTTGCTCTTCTCCTGGTGGCAGGGCGCGACCCTCACCGCCGGTGACTGGCTGCTGCCCAACATCAATATGCTCACCATGTTTGCCGCGGTGAGCACCCTCAACCTTGCCACCTCCGGCTTGCTGACCGGCACCACCTCCTGGACCGGACGCAAGGGGCTGTGGAGCACCATGGCCAGCCTCAATCTGCTGGGGGCGGTCATCAACCTCTCGGTGCTGTTCATCATCGGCGATCGCCTGGAGCGCAATGGCACCCTGGAGCGGCGTCAGGTGATGGTGCTGAGCCGGATCTTCTGTGCTGCTGCCTTCTGGTCACCCTTCTTTGTCGCCATGGCGGTGGCGCTCACCTATGCGCCGGGCTTGCAGCTCTCCCATATTCTGCCGTTCGGAATCCTCGCCGCCTTGCTGGCGATGGGGCTGACTGCCTGGCAGGTGGAGCGGATCGGGGTAGCCGACTTTGCCGGTTATCCGCTGCGGCTGCAGACCCTGGGGTTGCCGGTCACACTGGCGCTGCTGGTACTGCTCATCAAGCAGATCTGGCCCCAGCCCGGCATTCTGGCGGTGATCGCGCTGGTGGCCCCGCTGCTGGCGCTGCTTTTTATGCCTAGGGTCGGGCGCAAGGCGGCCCTCAAGCGGCAGGTGGTGGAGCGCTTTCCCGCCATCGGTGGTCAGCTGGTGCTGTTTCTGGGGGCCGGTTTGCTGGCGGCAGGCATCAACAGTGCGTTGTCGGTTATCGATCTCGGTGCCGGTCACGGCCTGCCGCTGTTCAACCACTTTGGCTGGCTTGAGGCATCCCTCACTCTGCTATTGATTTTGCTGGTGGCCATCGTCGGGGTGCATCCGCTCATCAGCATCTCCGGGTTGGCGCCACTGCTATGGCCGCTGGCGCCGGATCCCAGCCTGCTCGGCATGTGTTTCCTGCTGGGATGGGGGCTTGCTACTGGCACCAGTCCGCTCTCCGGATCCAATCTGGCGCTGGCCTCCCGCTACAACCTCAGTGCCGGGCTGATCCTGCGCTGGAACCTGCTCTACGGCCTGCTGATGTATGTCGTCGCCTGTCTGTTGCTGGGGGCTTATATCGCCTTGCATGGATAACGGCGATTCCGTCGAGAGGGTGCCAATGATGCGCGGGCGGCGGGGTCTTTTACGCACGGTTCAGTGTGTTGTCGCGGCTCGGGCGCAGGATGCGAGAAAAATAGACGCATATTTAGACAATACATCTATGGAAGGCGCATTTTACAGCGCACTGGCTTGTTTGTGCCGATGCGCTCGGGGTATGCTGGCTTCACGCGCTTGAATCGCCCTCTGTGGGGCATCGCAATTGAACATACAGGTATGCATATGTCACTAGAAGTCCTTGAGCAACTCGAATCCAAAGTACAATCCGCTGTCGACAACATCTCCCTGCTGAAGATGGAGCTGGACGAGCTGAAAGAGCAGAACAGCAAGCTGCAAGACGAGAACCATCAGCTGCGCAACGAGCACACTGCGTGGCAGGAGCGTCTGCGTGCTCTGCTGGGCAAGATGGATCAGATGGGCGAAACCATCTAATTCATCGCCTTCAGGCAGAATTGAAAACGGGCCGCTCCATGAGCGGCCCGTCTGTTTTTGGCAGGGCGGGGATTACAGCGCCAGCAGCTGCTTGACTGTCTTCTCGATGCCGTCTGCCGCTTCGACTATGTTGTTGGCCAGCATGTAGGCGGGGGTGGAGATCACCTTGCGCTCCTGATCCACCACGAATTCGTTGACCGGGCAGTTGAGATGGCTGCCACCCATCGCCTCGATGGCGTTGGCGGTGCCTTCGTCATGGCCGATGGTCGCCAGCGTCCCGGCACCATAGATCAGCGGGATCATGGCGGGCGCGATGCAGATATAGGCGGCCGGTTTGTTGGCGTTGGCAAAGCTCTGGCACGCTTTCAGCACATCGGGCTGGATCTGGCACTCGGCTCCTTTGACAGCGAAGTCACACAGGTTCTTGGCAGCGCCAAAGCCGCCGGGCACCAGCAGCGCGTCGTAATCGGCCGCATCCAGCTCGGCCACATCCTTGATCTGGCCACGGCAGATGCGGGCCGCTTCGACCAGCACGTTGCGGCTCTCTCCCTCGCTCACTTCACCGGTCAGGTGGTTGATGACATGGAGCTGCGCCACATTCGGGGCGAAGCACTGGACGGCGGCTCCCTGACGGGCCAGCGCCAGCAGGCTTATGACGGCCTCGTGGATTTCGGCTCCGTCAAAGACACCGCAGCCACTCAAAATCACGGCCACTTTTTTCATGGCAAACTCCTCGTTGTTGAAAATGTGAGCCAAGATGGATTGTTGTACTTTTGTATGGTTATCGCTCGCCATCCGCTGGTCAAGTCATCTTGCTGTGCTAGGATTGTTTCGTTTTGGATCCTGCCGTACCTACTCCCTTAAATCTTTTTCCACATTGATCGAGATCATTCTAACTGTCTCGCGATCGTTTTTTGCGATCTCAATGCATTGTTTTTAATGGGTTTTTATATTCTTATACACAGTTTTATCACTGTGCGCTCTGATGCGTCCCATTTTTGAACACAGAGTTATCCACAGATTGAGTCCCTTTATCAGGCGCTGTGTGCTGTTGCTGCGCCCCTTGGTGTGAGGGGGGCCCTGTGGCATCCTAGCGGCTGTTTATCTCTGGCAGGACGATTTCATGGCCCCTAGCAACCCCCTTATTCTGGTCGACGGCTCCTCTTATCTTTACCGCGCCTTCTTCGCCTCCCAGCAGGCCGATCTGCGCACATCGACCGGTTTGCCGAGCGGCGCCGTCCGTGTCATGGCCAACATGATGCGCAGCCTGCGCAAGCAATATCCTGACTGTCATGTGGCCGTGGTGTTTGATGCCAAGGGCAAGACCTTCCGCGACGACATCTATCCCGAGTACAAAGCGACCCGCGCCAGCATGCCGGACGATCTGCGCAGCCAGGTTGCGCCTATCCACCAGATGATCAAGGCGATGGGCTTCCCCTTCCTGATGGTGGAAGGGGTTGAAGCCGACGACGTGATCGGCACCCTGGCCCGCCAGGCGACCGAGAAGCAGCTGCCGGTGCTGATCAGCACCGGTGACAAGGATATGGCGCAGTTGGTCTCCGACCATGTCACCCTGATCGACACCATGAAAGATGTGAAGACCGATCGGGAAGGGGTGATCGAGAAGTTTGGCGTGCCGCCCGAGCTCATCATCGACTATCTGGCCCTGATGGGTGACAAGGTCGATAACATTCCCGGTATGACTGGTGTCGGCGAGAAGACCGCACTGGCCCTGCTGCAGGGGATTGGCAGCATCGACGAGATTGCCGCCAACCTGGACAAGGTAGCCGCGCTCGGCTTCCGCGGCTCCAAGGCGTTCGCCGACAAGTTCCGCGAGCAGGAAGAGCAGGTTCGTCTCTCCTATCGACTGGCGACCATCAAGACCGACGTCGAGCTGGAACAGAGTCTGGAGCAACTGCAGCTCAAGCCGGTCGACAAGGAGTCCCTGCTGGCGGTCTATCGCGAATACGAGCTGCGCAACCTGATCAAGGAGCTGGAATCCGGTGGTGAAGAGGGGAGCGAGAGCGCCGGACAGGACGAGGCTGGCGATGAGAGCGCCGCTCCGGTTGCCGCCATCGAAACCGACTACCGCTGCATTCTGGACGAAGCCGAGTTTGACGGCTGGCTGGAACAGCTGAAAGCGGCACCGCTGTTTGCCTTCGATACCGAAACCACCAGTCTCGACTATATGGAGGCGCGGATCGTCGGTGTCTCCTTCGCGGTTGAGCCGGGCAAGGCTGCTTATGTGCCGTTTGGCCACGACTATCTGGGGGCACCGATACAGCTGAGCGAGGCCGTGGTGTTGGGCAAGCTCAAGCCGCTGCTGGAAGATCCGAGCCGTCTCAAGGTGGGGCAGAATCTCAAGTACGACCGCAACGTGCTGCTCAACCACGACATCGACCTGCAGGGCATCGCCTACGACACCATGCTCGAGTCCTATGTGCTCAACTCCACCGCCAGTCGCCACGACATGGATTCGCTGGCCAAGCGTTATCTCGGAGTCGAGACCATCTCGTTTGAAGATATCGCGGGCAAAGGGGTGAAACAGCTCACCTTCAACCAGATCGAGCTGGAGCAGGCGGCCCCTTATGCGGCGGAAGATGCCGACATCACCCTGCGTCTTCATCAGGCGCTGTGGGGTCAGCTGGAGGCCGTGCCGGGCCTTGCCAGGGTATTCAGCGAGATCGAACTGCCCCTGCTGCCAGTGCTGGCGCGGATGGAGTTGCTCGGCACCACCATCGATCCCAAGTTGCTGCACCAGCAGAGTCAGGAGATCGAGCTGCGCTTGGCGGAGCTGGAGAAGCAGGCCCATGAGCTGGCTGGGCAGGAGTTCAACCTCTCCTCGCCCAAGCAGCTGGGGGAGATCCTCTTCACCAAGCTGGGCCTGCCGATCATCAAAAAGACTCCGAAGGGTGCGCCGTCTACCGCAGAAGAGGTGCTGGCCGAGCTGGCGGAGACCTACGAGCTGCCGCAACTGCTGATGGAACATCGCGGTCTGGCCAAGCTCAAGTCCACTTACACCGACAAGTTGCCGCTGATGATCAAGCCGCAGACCGGGCGGGTGCACACCTCCTATCATCAGGCGGTAGCGGCTACGGGCCGTTTGTCATCATCTGATCCCAACCTGCAGAACATCCCGGTGCGCAACGAGCAGGGGCGCCGGATCCGTCAGGCCTTCATTCCTAGCGCTGGCTACAAGCTGGTGGCGGCGGACTACTCCCAGATCGAGTTGCGCATCATGGCGCACCTCTCCGGTGACAAGGGGTTGCTTACTGCCTTTGCCGAGGGCAAGGACATCCACAAGGCGACCGCCGCCGAGGTATTCGGTGTAGCGCTCGATGCGGTCACCACCGACATGCGCCGCAGCGCCAAGGCGATCAACTTCGGCCTTATCTACGGCATGAGTGCCTTCGGTCTGGCCAAGCAGCTGGGGATCGGCCGCGCCGAAGCACAGAAGTACATGGATCTCTACTTCGAACGCTACCCGGGCGTGCTGGAGTATATGGAGCGCACCCGTCAGCAGGCGGAAGCCCAGGGGTATGTCGAGACCCTGTTTGGCCGTCGCCTCTATCTGCCGGATATCAAGTCCCGCAACGCCGGTCTGCGCAAGGCAGCCGAGCGGGCCGCCATCAACGCCCCCATGCAGGGCACGGCCGCCGATATCATCAAGCGCGCCATGATCAACGTGGACAGCTGGATCCGCGGTATCGAGGATGAGTCGATCCGCATGCTGATGCAGGTACACGATGAACTGGTGTTCGAGATCCGCGAAGAGAAGCTGGAGGAGTACACCGCCACCATCAAGGAGAAGATGTCGGCTGCTGTCGAACTGGATGTGCCGCTGGTGGTGGAGGCAGGTACCGGCGACAACTGGGATCAGGCCCACTGATCTCCGGTCAGCCGTTTTGCACTGCTATATAGCTATATAAGAAGCGAAGCCCGGCATCATGCTGGGCTTCCTGTTTCTGCCAGCCCTATCAGGTCTCTTGCAGATACTCATCCTTGAGCAAGACATAGTTGTCCGCCGAGGTTTTGAGGAAGGCGACCTCGGCGGGTTTGAGCGGGCGAGCCTGTTTGACGGGATTACCTATATATAGAAAGCCTGACTCGAGTCGCTTGCCCGGCGGCACCAGACTGCCGGCTCCGATCATCACATCATCTTCGACCACGACGCCATCAAGCAGAATGGCACCCATACCGACCAATACCCGGTTGCCGATGGTGCAGCCGTGCAACATCGCCTTGTGACCCACAGTGACATCTTCACCGATCAGCAGCGGATAGCCGGTCGGGTTGCTGGCGCTCTTGCGAGTCAGGTGCAGCACAGTGCCGTCCTGAATATTGCTGCGGGCGCCGATGCGGATATGGTTAACATCCCCCCGCGCCGCCACCATGGGCCAGATGCTGGCATCATCGGCCAGTTCGATATCGCCCACCAGGGTGGCGCAGGGGTCTACATACACCCGTTTGCCCAGTTGCGGGCATTTTCCCTTGTAGGGTCTCAGTCGCAAGTCCATCTTGGCCTCCTTGTTTTCGGCCA
>NZ_CAWNZT010000133.1:0-17076 GCF_963878965.1 Aeromonas sp. HMWF015
AGACGGGCCCGCTGCGCCTCCCCCTCCGCCATCAGGGTCAACCGTTCCCCCACCAGCCAGCCCTGCTGACCCAGATTACCGATAATGCTCTGACTGAGCTGATCAAGGCTTGTTGAACCCTGCCCACGGCCGAGTTGAGCCAGCACCTGTTGTAGCTGTTGCCCCTGCAGAGTGAGCAAGCGTCCCTGATGCTCCCGCTCCTGCTCGCTGGTTGCGGTGGCCAGCAGCCGCGACGCGCTCTGGATCTCGCCGCTGAGGCGAGAGAGCGTGCGTGCCAGCTCCTGATCGGCCAAAGTCTGCTGCACCCCTTGCTCCAGCTGGCGCAGATGGCTAAGCCCCACCCAGCCCAGCAGGGAGGCACTCAGGGTCAGCAACGCCATCAGGGAGAAGGCCAGCAGCAACTTGCCACCCAGGCCGGAAAAGATTCTCACGGGAAGTCCCTTGGTTGTGGTCGGCTTTGACCGGATAATATGGCCCAACACTTTAACAAAACCCCTGACCATGCGAAGCGTCTATCTCTCCCCGTTGTTGCTGATCTGGTTGCTTCTGCTTCCTCGCACCGCCCTCGCCTTTGCGGTCGATATCTGGCCCGGCGGCGAATTCAGCGGCCAGCCGGTGCGCCAGCAGTGGCCGGAACCCGCCGCCGCAACCAAACCGCTGACCCTCTGCGCCCTCTACCCCCATCTGCGTGACGCCTACTGGCTCTCGGTCAATCAGGGCATGGTGGATGAGGCGAAGCGGCTGGGAGTCAAGTTACAGATCCACGAAGCGGGGGGCTACGGCGCCCTCGCCGAGCAGCGCCAGCAGTTGCAGCGCTGCGCGCAGGAAGGGAGCGACGCCATCTTGCTCGGCGCCGTGAGCTATCAGGGCTTGCACGAGGCAATCAAGGCCACGCCGCTGCCGGTCTTTGGTCTGGTCAACGATCTGCCCACCGGTCTGGTGCAGGCCAAGGTGGGGGTATCCTGGTACCAGATGGGCTGGCAGATTGGCCACTGGCTGGCGCAGCGCCACCCCACCGGCAGCAAGCCGGTCTCGGTCGTCCTCTTCCCCGGCCCGCAAGCGAGCGGCGGCAACAACTTCGTCGAACCGGGCTTTGCCGACGCCATCAAGGGGAGCGCCATCAAGCTGGTCACTACCGAGCGCGGCGACAACAGCCGGGAAATCCAGCGCACCCTGGTGCAGCAGACCCTGGCCCGCTATCCCGATCTCGACTATCTGGTGGGGGGCGCCATCGCCGCCGAAGTGGCGGTCAACGAGCTGGCGCAGCGCCATCTCGACAGGCCACAAGTGCTGAGCACCTACTTCAGCCACGGGGTGCAGCGGGGCCTGCGCCGGGGCAAGATCCTGGCCGCCAACAGCGATCAAATGCGGCTGCAGGGGCGTCTTGCTGTCGCTCAGGCGGTCTGCCTGCTGCAACACCCGGATGCCAATGCCGAGCAGTGCCCGCGGGTGATGGGGCCACCCATTCTGACGCTGTCTGCACCGCTGGCCGACCCTGCCGATTCCCTCTCGGATGGCGCTTTTCGTCCCGTCTATCGGGCCGAATAGCCGTTCCAAATCCGATTAGCACACTCAAGGAGAAGAGATGAAAGAGTTACATGCCAGCTGCCTGTGCGGCGCCGTCGCCCTGATCCTGCCGGATCAGTTCGACTATATGGGGAACTGCCACTGCAGCGAATGCCGCAAGTTTTCAGGGGGAGATTACGCCTCTGTCGGCGGACTAGATGGCAACAAGGTCACCATTGTGAAGGGAGAAGAGGCCATCGGCCGCTACCGGAAATCGGCAGAGACCACCCTGGCCTTCTGTCGTCACTGCGGCTCCAGCCTGTTCAGCCAGAAGAGCAGCAGCGGCAAGATCAACCTGCGCCTCGGAGTGCTGGACGATGTACCAAGCCAGCGGCCCGCATTTCACATATTTGTCGGCTCCAAGGCGCCCTGGCACCAGATTGGCGACGACTGCCCGCAATTTGATACCCGTCCGCCGGTCTGATCGGCACTCCTTACACAGGCCAAGGCCACCACGCCAGATTCAGGAGGCTATCTCACCGGCAAACAGATAGCCTTCACCATGGACGGTGACAAACAGCTGGGGATCCCGCGGATCCAGCTCCATCTTGCCGCGCAGCCGCCGGATCAGCACGTCGATGGTGCGATCGCTCGGGCCATCGCCGCGATGGCTGATGAGGGTCAGGATCCGCTCCCGGCTAAGCACCCGCCCGGCATGGGCGACAAAGGCCACCAGCACTTCATATTCCGCCTTGGTCAGGCGCACCGGCACTCCGTCCTTGCTGAGCTGGCGGCGGGGAATATCAAAACGCCAGGGGCCAAAGCGCACCGCATCGTCAGCCACCGCAGGCTCGCTCGGCGCGGCGGCCGCCAGCGAGATCCGCCACAGCAGATTCTTGACCCGCACCAGCAACTCCCGCAGCTCGAACGGCTTGGTGACATAGTCGTCGGCCCCCATCTCGAGGCCGACAATCCGGTCCACCGCATCACTGCGGCCGGTGACCAGAATGATCCCCACCATGCTGCGCGCCCGCAGTTCACGAGTCAGCAGCAGGCCATCTTCCCCTGGCAGGTTGATATCCAGCATCACCAGATCGACCGTCTGCTCCGCCAGCACGGCGCGCATCTGCTGGCCGTTTTCGACCGCCGTCACCCGATAGCCCTCCCGCTCGAAATAGCCGGTCAGCTTCTCGCGGGTAACCGCATCATCTTCAACAACCAGAATGTGGTAGCTCATGGGCAGGGTTCACGATGGTCGACAAGGGAGGATTATTCTATTCACATTTTGTCATAAATACCCCTATTTCATTAATTTGTGGCGGCAGCCCTGTTCACAACACCGCCCTATCATGGCTCCCATCAAAAAAGTGATGTGAGAGAGCATGATGAAAAAACTGTGGCACTTCCTGCGCACCCCCAGCCGTCGCTGGTCGGTACTGGCGCTGCTTCTGGTGGGCGTCGGCGTCACCCTCGCGGGCACCGTCGGCCTGCACTATGGCTTTGAGAAAACCAGCAGTCTCGAATTCTGTATCTCCTGCCACTCCATGAAAGACACCGTCTATCCGGAGTACAAGGAGTCCATCCACTTCAAGAATGCTTCCGGCGTACAGGCGGTCTGTACCGACTGTCACCAGCCGAAGGATTTCGTTGGCAAGGTGGCCCGCAAGATGGAGGCGGCCAACGACCTCTATCAGGAGTACATAGGCCACAGCATCGACACCCAGGAGAAGTTCGAGGACCGGCGCCTGCATCTGGCCGAGAAGGTATGGGCCCGGATGAGCAGCCAGAACTCCAAGACCTGCAAGTCCTGCCACAGCTACGACAACATGGATCACGCCAAGCAGTCCCCGGCGGCAGCGCTGGCGATGAAAGATGCGGCGGCGAAGAACATGAACTGCATCGAGTGCCACAAAGGCATCGCCCACGAACTGCCCAACATGGCGGGCGGCTTCCGGGCCACTTACGCCACCCTGGTCAACGACGCGCAAGAGGCGCCAGCCGCCGAGACCCTCTACAACCTGGGTGAAAAAGATCTCTACGCCAGCGAGCAGAGCACCGACCCGGTCGGCAAACTGCTGCCTGCCTCCCGCATCGACGTGGTGGACCGCAGCGGCGATCGCCTCAAGGTGACCATCGAAGGGTGGCGCGAGAGCGATGGCAAGGGCCGGGTGCTGAGCGAATACATGGGCAAGCGGGTCTTCGTCGCTACCATCCGTGACGAACTGAAAGCGAGCGAGAAAGTGCTCAAGCAGGAGACCGACAGCGCCACCCATATCAAGTGGGAGCAGGTTCAGGTGCAGGCCTGGGTCGATGGCAAGGGCTTTGAGTCCTCGCTCAAGCCAATCTGGGATTACGCCGGCGAGATGTACAAATCCACCTGCAACTCCTGCCACGGCGCGCCGGATCCCGCTCACTTCACTGCCAACGGCTGGATCTCGGGGCTCAAGGCGATGTCTGCCTACTATCGCCTGAGCAAGGAAGAGGAGCGCACCCTGCTCAAATACCTGCAAAACCATGCCGCCGATACCGGTGGTCAGGGCAGCCACTAAGTCCGGATTCGAAAGAGGAATAACAAGATGATCAATATTTCCCGTCGTGGTTTTCTGGGTGGCTTGCTGGCCAGCGGTGCCTCTACCCTGATCGGCCCCTCCCTGCTCGGTCGCGCCGTGATGGCTGCCGAGTCTGGCGACAAGCTGGTGCAGTCCGGCTCCCACTGGGGCGCCTTCCGTGCCCGGGTGGTCGATGGCCGCTGGGTCGAGACCCTGCCGTTCGAGCACGACAAGCACCCCACCGACATGCTCAAGGCCTTGAGTGAAGTGGTCTACAACCCCTCCCGCATCCGCTACCCCATGGTGCGACTGGACTGGCTACGCAAGGGCCACCAGTCCGACACCAGCGAACGCGGCCAAAACCGCTTCGTGCGGGTCACCTGGTCCCAGGCGCTCGATTTTTTCTATCACGAGCTGGAGCGGGTGCAGAAGACCTATGGCCCGAGCGCCCTCTATGCCGGTCACTCCGGCTGGCAGTCGGTGGGCAAGCTGCACTCCGCTGGCGCCATGCTGGGACGCGCCATGAACCTGCACGGCACCTATCTGGCCAAGGCCGGTGACTACTCCACCGGCGCCGCCCAGGTGATCCTTCCCCACGTGGCGGGCGCCATGGAGGTGTATGAACAGCAGACCTCCTGGCCGCTGGTGCTGGAGCACAGCAAGACCATCGTTATCTGGGGCTCCGATCCTATCAAGAACCTGCAAGTGGGCTGGCTGGTGCCGGATCACAGCGTCTACGACTACTGGGCGCAGCTGAAAGAGAAGGTGGCCAAGGGCGAGATCCGGGTGATCAGTGTCGATCCGGTCAAATCCAAGACCCAGAAGTACCTCAATTGCGATCAGGTGACCCTGAATCCGCAGACCGACGTGCCGCTGATGCTGGGCATCGCCCACACCCTCTATAGCGAGAAGCGCCACGATGAGGCGTTCCTGAAGAACTACACCACCGGCTTTGACAAGTTCCTGCCCTACCTGCTGGGCACCAGCGATGGTCAGGTGAAGGACGCCGAGTGGGCCGCCGCCATCTGTGGCGTCCCTGCCGAGACCATCCGCGAACTGGCCCGCACCATGAGCAGCGGCCGCACCCAGCTTATCGGCGGCTGGTGTGTGCAGCGCATGCACCACGGCGAGCAGTACGCCTGGATGCTGGTGGTACTGGCCTCGATGATTGGTCAGATCGGCCTGCCGGGCGGTGGTTACGGCTTTGGCTGGCACTACAACGGGGCGGGCACCATCACCTCCAGCGGCCCCATCATGTCCGGTTTCAGCTCGGTCATTCCCGGGGTCAAGCCGCTCCATGACGGCGACTGGAAGGGCTACTCAAAATTCATTCCGGTGGCCCGTTTCGTCGACTGCATCCTCAATCCGGGCAAGCAGATCGCCTTCAACGGCCAGACCATCACCTACCCCCACATGAAGATGGCGGTGTTCTGCGGCAACAACCCGTTCCACCACCAGCAGGATCGCAACAAGATGGTCGCGGCCTGGCGCAAGCTGGAAACCGTGGTCAGCATCGATCACCAGTGGACCGCCAGCTGCCGCTTCGCCGATATCGTGCTGCCCGCCACCACCACTTATGAGCGGGATGACATCGAGCAGTGGGGCTCCCACTCCAACGCGGGCATTCTGGCCATGTACAAGGTGGTTGAGCCGCTGTTCGAGGCGCGTGATGACTACGACATCTTCGCCGATCTCTGCCGTCGCTTCGGTCGCGAGGCCGAGTTCACCGGTGGCAAGAGCAAGCTGGAGTGGATCCAGAGCATCTATGACGACGCCCGCCTGCAGGGCCGCGGCATCGGCATTCGTCTGCCCCGTTTCAGCCAGTTCTGGCACGGCGAAGGCTTCGTCACCTTCCCGGCAGGCCAACCCTGGGTGCGCCACGAGTCGTTCCGTCAGGAGCCGGATCTGGAACCACTGGGTACCCCGTCCGGCCTTATCGAGATCTACTCCAAGACCATCGCTGACTACGGCTATGGGGATTGCCCGGGCCACCCGGTCTGGATCGAGCCCTACGAGCGCTCCCACGGCGGGCCGGGCAGCGCGCGTTTCCCGCTGCACCTGCAATCCTGCCACCCGGACAAGCGGCTGCACAGCCAGCTCTGCTCCTCCGACAACTACCGCGCCACCTACACGGTGCAGGGTCGCGAACCTGTCTATATGAATCCGCAGGATGCCAAATCCCGCGGCCTCAAAGACGGCGATCTGGTGCGGGTGTTCAACGGCCGCGGTCAGGTATTGGCCGGTCTGGTGGTGAGCGATGACTACGCCCCCGGCGTAGTCCGGATACAGGAAGGTGCCTGGTATGGCCCGCAAGAGGGTGGCAAAGTGGGGACGCTCTGTACCTACGGCGATCCCAACGTGCTGACCGCCGACATCGGCTCCTCCAGCCTGGCGCAGGCCACCACGGCCCATACCGCGCTGGTGGAGATCGAGAAGTTCCGCGGGCAGGCACCGGCAGTCACTGCCTTCGGCGCGCCGGAATCGGCAAAGGGCATCGACCCCATGTTCCCGGCACTCTGACCCCGGGGGGGACGAAAGCGCCCCCTTGAGTTTCCTTTATTTTTAAAGTCGTTAGAATCGGGAGCCATCAAGGCTCCCGATTGCCATCCACGGAGGAAAAATGCAGGAATTTATGGCTACCAGCGAACGCCGGGCCGAACTCTACTGGTGGTTCTCCACCCTGTTCGCCGCCGAACTCAGTGATGAGCAGATCGCCGAATATGACACCTATGATGTGCGAAGCTTCCTGAAAAGCCTCTCCACCCTGGATCCGATGCGCGAAGCCGTGGCCGAGCTCAACGAGGCCATCGCTCGCCTGCTGGTGCGCCCGGATCGCCAACTGGAACTCGCCGCCGACTTCGCCGGGCTGTTTCTGGTGGATCCCAAGCAGGGCGCCCTGCCCTACGAATCGCTCTACCGTGGCGATGCCAAGCTGCTGATGCAGGCCCCGATGGCCGAGATGCAGGCTCGCCTCGAGCGCCTCGGCATCAATGTCAGCGATAAATACAAAGAGCCTGCCGACCATCTGGCCATCGAGCTGGATCTGATGGGCAATCTCATCATCCGCGCGGCGGAAGCAAAGAGCGCGGCCGAGCGGGAACGCTGGCTCGACGAGCAGGAAGCGCTGCTGCACGGCCATCTGCTGGGCTGGTTTGACAAGTTCGAAAGCACCTGTCGCGCCGCCGACCGGTTTGGCTTCTACGGCGCCAGTGCCCGTCTACTGGGGGTCTTCCTCAAGATGGATGCCAACTACCTCTCTCTGGTCAAACCGGCACCGTCCGCCGACTGAGGCCGCGATGAAGACAGCCCTGCTTCTGATTGCATGCTGGCTGCTGGCCCTGATCCCGCTGGATCAGGGCATTACTCCCCTGATCGCGCTGCTGTTCAACCCGGATCGCGAGCTCTACGGCACCGCCCAGCTCACCGGCTTTGCCGGCATCCTGCTCACCCTCTACCTTGCCAATCTCGGCGTCGAGGTGGTGTTGCGCCGCCGCTTCCAGATCGCCGGTATGCTGGCGCTACTGGCCGCCTGGATCGACTTCATCAACAGCAGTGGCTGCGAGTCGCACTTCCTGCTGCTCTATCTGCTTGCCCTCCCCTTCCATCTGATCGGCTGGCTGGTATTTGTGCGTGGTATTCAGGCGTTTGGTCGCCAGAAGGGATAACCACTCGCCCCCTTTTTCCATCCTTTTATCAGGTTTTCTGCCAATTCTTGCCGTCAAAACAACCAGATAACTCCGCTTGACTCCCGGCCAAACAGTTCGTGCCATACTGACAACTGATGCAAGTGACAAAACAATCAATGCCGAGGTCATCATGGATGGGAAGCTCTTCAACGCCGACACCGAGGCAATGTTGACCCAGCTGTCAGATCACACCGTCCTAGAACAGCTGATGGATAATGCCCCTCTGGGCATCGGCGTCTTTGACTGCGAATTTCGCTACCGTAAAGTCAATCAGGTGCTGGCCGACATCAATGGCAAGAGCATCGAGGAGCATCAGGGCAAGCACCTCAGAGAGGTGGTTCCCAAGCTGGCACCGACGCTGGAGCCCATGTTTCAGCAGATCATGCGAAGCGGCATGCCCTACGTGGATATCGCCATCACGGGCCAAACCGCGGCGTACGACAGCAGCTCCCGCCGCTTTCAGGCCACCTACAGCCCGATGCGTGATGAGAAAGGGGAGCTGAACGGCATCCTCGCCATTGTGCGGGACATCACCGAGCAGTACGAAACCGAACAACGGCTGCAACTGGCAATGCGAGCGGCCCAAATCGGGGTGTGGGAGTGGCACGTAGCGAAAGACAGATTGCTGTTCGACGGCCAGATTGAGCCGCTGCTGGGCATCGAGGCCAACCAGTTCCACGGCGGGCTGCAAGCGTTCGTCGACTGTTTTGAACCGGAATCCGGCAGCCAGCTCAAGGCCGCCCTGCAAAGTCATGACCCCATCCATCTCACCCTGAGCTACCTTACCGCACTCAACGAGCGCCACTGGGTCGATATTCATGCCGACCATGTCCCCGCCACCGAGTCGGTCGGCCACCGGGTCATGGGGGTCATTCACAATGCCACCGCCCGCCGCCGTCAGGAGGAGCGGCTCCATCAAGCCAACGTGGTATTCGATACCACGGCCGAGGGGATCATCATCCTCGACAGCGAACACCATATTCTGTCGGTCAACCCGGCCTTCACCATGCTGACCCAATACAATGCCGAGGAGGTGATAGGCCGCACCCCGGATATCATCATGCATCCCAGGCGCTACACCGACCTCGACTATCCCTGGTATCACCTGCGCCCCGGCAACAACGCCTGGCATGGCGAGATGGTTTGTCTGCGCAAGGATGGCAGCTACTTCTCCTCCTGGCAGCAGATCAGCGCTGTCTATGACAACTTCAACAACACCACTCACTATGTGATCGCCCTCTCCGACATCAGCGCGATTCGCAAGGTGGAGGCCGAGCTGAACCACCTTGCCTATCATGATCCCCTGACCGAGCTGGGCAATCGCCATCTGTTGCAGGAGCGGCTGGCCCTTGAGCTGAAAACCGCGCAGCTCAATCGCAAACGGTTGGGGCTGCTCTTTATCGATCTGGATGGCTTCAAGCTGATCAACGACAGCCTGGGCCACGGAGTTGGCGATGAGCTGCTCAAGCGGCTGGCAGAGCGGATCCGCGGCTGCCTGCAGCACAACGATCTGGCGACCCGCCTCGGGGGAGACGAGTTTCTGGTGCTGATCCCCTATCTGGAAGAGCCCGACGAGCTGGCAACCCTCGCCAATACCCTGCTAACCGTGTTGCGTGAACCAGTTGAGCTGGCTCATGAGCTGGTGGCAATCTCGGCAAGTATCGGTATCGCTATCTATCCGGATCATGCTGACAGCCCGGAAACCCTGGTCAGCGCCGCCGACAGCGCCATGTACGAGGCGAAAAGTCAGGGGCGCAATGGATTCCAGTTCTATACCCCCTGCATGGCAGCTCGAGCCCGCGAGCGGATGCAGATTGAACAGGGTCTGCTCAAGGCCCTTGAGCTCGAACAGCTCTGCATTTTCTATCAACCCATGACCAATCTGGCCAACGGCCACCTGAGTGGACTGGAAGCCCTGCTGCGCTGGCAGCATCCCAATGAGGGGATGATAGCGCCGACCCGCTTTATTCCGGTGGCAGAGGAGTGCGGCCTGATCGAGAAAATTGGCGAGTGGGTGATGCGCAACGCCTGCGAGCAGGGACAAAACTGGCTGGCCGCCGGACTGCCGGTGCCCCGCTTGTCGGTCAATGTGTCGGTGCGGGAGATGCGCTCCCCGGGCTACGTTGAACGGGTCGCCGCTATTCTGGCCGAGACCGGATTTCCGCCAGAGCGGCTCGAGATCGAGGTGACGGAGAGCATCATCCAGCGGGTCGAACAGAGTCTGGATCTCTTTCCCCGCCTGAAAAGTCTCGGCGTGCAGATTGCCATTGATGACTTTGGTACCGGCTTCTCGTCACTGAGTCTGCTCAAGACCCTGCCGATCGATCGCATCAAGATCGACCGGGCGTTTGTGCAGGCATTACCGGAAGACAAGAACAGTAGGGAGCTCTGTCGCACCATCATCAATCTGGCCGACAGTCTGGATATGGAGGTCACCGCCGAAGGTATTGAAACCAAGGCACAACACGCCTTCTTGCAATCACTCAACTGCGGCGAAGGACAGGGTTATCTGTTCAGCAAACCACTGCATGTCGAACATATGGGAGATCGCCTGCATCAACGCTACGTCTCATAGCGGCAGGCATCATCATCACCAGCCGGGAGGCATCCGCCTCCTGGCTGCCGACCGGATTACCACTCAATCTGCAAGCGGGATTCCCAACCATCATCACGATCATTGAGCATACGCGTCAACGGTGATTCGCCAGCATAACGGGGAGCTGGCTCGCTGAAGGTAAGCCTGGTACCGGGCTCTTTGGCCTGCCATGCATGACCAAGCTGATCGGCCACCCGATCCCGCAACGCGGGTGAGGCCTCCTGATGGGTGATCGCAAACTCTTTCGGAGGTTCACCAGCGGGCACTGGCGCATCAAACTGCCAGAGGGATGTACAGAGCAACAGAGAAAACATCATGACCTCCAATTAATCGACACGGCCCCCTTTTACTCAACCACCGATTAATTGTCACTCTTTGTCCTGTAACCAACTGTTGCCGCCTATCCAAAAGTCTAATTGCCCCCCGCCACCAAAGGTATAAGTTGTTAAGAAACCATTAAAAGATCTATTCAAAGGAGTGACAGATGAGCGAGAGCAAGGTCTACCCGGTCAAACCCCACATCAGCAGCAATGCACTGCTAGACAAGGGCGACTACGCCGCCATGTATCAGGCTTCCGTCGAGGATCCGGACGCCTTCTGGGGAGAGCAGGGAAAAATTCTCGACTGGATGAAACCCTATACCAAGGTCAAGAACACCTCCTACGATCCGGGCCATGTCTCCATTAAATGGTTTGAAGATGGCCAGCTCAACGTCTCGGCTAACTGTCTCGATCGCCATCTCGCCGAACGGGGTGACAAGATCGCCATCATCTGGGAAGGGGACAACCCCGCCGAAGATCGCAAACTCACCTACCGCGAACTGCACAGCGAAGTGTGCAAGTTTGCCAACGTCTTGAAAGCACAAGGGGTTCACCGCGGCGACGTGGTCTGCCTCTATATGCCGATGGTACCCGAAGCCGCCATCGCCATGCTGGCCTGTACCCGCATCGGCGCGGTACACAGCATCGTCTTCGGCGGCTTCTCGCCGGAAGCGCTGGCTGGTCGCATCATCGACTCGGGCTCGCGCATCGTCATCACCGCCGACGAGGGACTGCGTGGCGGCCGTCCGGTGCCACTCAAGAAAAATGTGGATGAAGCGCTCACCAACCCGGATACCCAGGTCAACAAAGTGATCGTGCTCAAGCGCACCGGCGGCAATGTCGCCTGGCACAACCACCGCGACATCTGGTGGCATGAAGCGACCGCCACCGTCAGCAGCGACTGCCCGCCGGAGGCGATGAACGCCGAAGATCCGCTCTTTATCCTCTATACCTCCGGCTCCACCGGCAAACCCAAGGGGGTGCTGCACACCACTGGCGGCTATCTGGTCTATGCCACCCTCACCTTCAAATATGTGTTCGACTACCACGAAGAGGATATCTACTGGTGTACCGCCGATGTGGGCTGGGTTACCGGTCACTCCTATCTGGTCTACGGGCCGCTCGCCAACGGCGCCACCACCATCATGTTCGAAGGGGTGCCCAACTACCCAGCCACCAACCGCATGAGTCAGGTGGTGGACAAGCACCAGGTCACCATCCTCTATACCGCCCCCACCGCCATCCGCGCCCTGATGGCCAAAGGCAACGAAGCGGTCACCGGCACGTCACGCCAGAGCCTGCGCATCATGGGCTCGGTGGGTGAACCCATCAACCCGGAAGCCTGGGAGTGGTACTACCGCACCATTGGCGATGAGCGCTGCCCCATTGTCGATACCTGGTGGCAAACCGAAACCGGCGGCATCCTGATTACGCCGCTGCCCGGCGTCACCGACCTGAAACCGGGCTCGGCGACTCGTCCCTTCTTCGGGGTACAACCGGCGCTGGTGGACAATATGGGCGAGCCGCTGGAGGGGGCCACCGAGGGCAATCTGGTGATCACCGACTCCTGGCCGGGCCAGATGCGCACCGTATTCGGCGATCATGAGCGTTTCGAGCAGACCTACTTCTCCACCTTCCCGGGCCGCTACTTCACCGGCGACGGTGCCCGTCGCGACGAGGACGGCTACTACTGGATCACCGGACGGGTGGATGATGTACTGAACGTCTCTGGCCACCGCATGGGTACCGCCGAAATTGAATCGGCGCTGGTGGCCCATCCCAAGATCGCTGAAGCCGCGGTGGTGGGGGTTCCTCACGAGATCAAGGGTCAGGGCATCTATGCCTATGTCACCCTGATCGCCGGGGAAGAGCCAAGCCGCGAGCTGCACAAAGAGGTGAAGGAGTGGGTGCGCAAGGAGATCGGTGCCATCGCCACGCCGGATGTCATTCACTGGGCAGAGGGGCTGCCGAAGACCCGTTCCGGCAAGATCATGCGTCGCATCTTGCGCAAGATCGCCACTGGCGAGACCGACAGCCTGGGGGATATCTCCACTCTGGCGGATCCGGGCGTAGTAGACAAACTCATTCGCGAGAAGTCGGAAGCAGCCTGATCCCGCTTCGTTTGTTGCTCAACAAAGCCGGCCCTGTGCCGGCTTTGTCGTTTCTTATCTGCCAGCAAACAGCAAGGTGGCAGCGACGAAGTATCTCAGGTCGAAACGTGCAATAAATAGCCAGATGTAGAGATTAGACCAGTAAAATGCTGCTAATTTTCACGAAATCAATATAATTGCGAAATCTGTGTGCCAGGGCACACCGATTTGCGCAGAAAATGGCTAGATTTCTGGTAGTCCACAAGATAGCTGATAGATAGCAGCATTATCATCGAGGATGTACTCAATATGTCGCAAAATCACCGAATTCTCCTGCTCAACGGACCAAACCTGAATCTGCTGGGCAAACGGGAACCGGGTATCTACGGCAGCAAGACGCTTGATGAGATCGTCGCCGATCTGAAGCTTAACGCCAGCGAACTCGGTGTCACTCTGGAACATCTGCAATCCAACGCCGAACATGAGTTGGTCGGCCGCATCCATCAGGCCATGGGCCAGGTGGATTTTATCATCATCAATCCAGCCGCCTTCACCCACACCAGCGTCGCTATTCGCGATGCGCTGCTGGGCGTTGCCATCCCTTTTATCGAGGTTCACCTGTCAAATGTCCATGCCAGGGAGCCGTTCCGTCATCACTCCTATCTGTCTGATGTCGCAAAAGGGGTCATTTGTGGTCTGGGGGCCGATGGCTACCAATTCGCTTTAACCGCGGCCGTGCACCATCTGCGCGCGGCTTGATAATCACTGATCAGATAAAGAAGAAAGAGAATGCTAATGGATATCCGCAAAATCAAGAAGCTGATTGAACTGGTTGAAGAGTCCGGCATCGCCGAACTGGAGATCTCCGAAGGTGAAGAGTCCGTTCGCATCAGCCGCAACTTCTCCGGTCAGGTGACCACCGCCATGCCGCAGATGATGATGCAGCAAGCTGCTCCGGTTGCCGCACCTGCCGCTGCCGCCCCGGTTGCCGCCGCACCGGCCGCAGATGCCGCCCCGAGCGGTCACCTGATGCGCTCCCCGATGGTTGGCTCCTTCTACCGCTCCTCCAGCCCGGATGCCAAGCCGTTCGCGGAAGTGGGTCAGCAAGTCAATGTCGGCGACACCCTGTGCATCGTCGAAGCCATGAAAATGATGAACCAAATCGAGTCTGACAAGGCCGGTGTGATCAAAGCGATCCTGGTTGAAAATGGTCAGGCCGTCGAATTTGACGAGCCGCTGTTCATCATCGAATAAGGGAAATCGCCACCCATGTTGGACAAAGTAGTCATCGCCAACCGCGGTGAAATTGCCCTGCGGATCCTGCGCGCCTGTAAAGAGCTCGGGATCAAGACAGTGGCCGTTCACTCCACCGCCGACCGGGAGCTCAAACATGTGCTGCTGGCCGACGAATCCATCTGTATCGGCAGACCGGCCAGTACTGAATCCTACCTCAACGTCCCGGCCATCATCGCCGCCGCCGAGGTAACCGGTGCCGTGGCCATCCACCCGGGTTACGGCTTCCTCTCCGAGAACGCCGATTTCGCCGAAGTGGTCGAAAAATCCGGCTTCATCTTCATCGGCCCGCGCGCCGAGACCATTCGCCTGATGGGTGACAAGGTCTCCGCCATCGAAGCGATGAAGAAAGCGGGCGTACCTTGTGTACCGGGCTCTGACGGCCCCGTCGACAACGACGCCAAGCACAACGCCGCCATTGCCAAGCGCATTGGCTATCCGGTGATCATCAAGGCCGCCGGTGGCGGTGGTGGTCGCGGTATGCGCGTGGTGCGCAATGAAGCGGAACTGGCGGGTGCCATTGCCCTGACCAAATCCGAAGCAGGCCAGTTCTTCAAGAACGACATGGTCTACATGGAGAAGTACCTGGAAAACCCGCGCCACATCGAAATTCAGGTGTTGGCAGACGGCCAGGGCAACGCCCTCTATCTGGGCGAGCGTGACTGCTCCATGCAGCGTCGCCACCAGAAAGTGGTGGAAGAGGCGCCGGCACCCGGCATCACCGCCGAAATGCGCAAGTTCATCGGCGAGCGCTGTGTACGCGCCTGCATCGAGATCGGCTACCGTGGTGCGGGTACTTTCGAGTTCCTGTACGAGAACGGCGAGTTCTATTTCATCGAGATGAACACCCGTATTCAGGTTGAGCATCCGGTCACCGAGATGGTCACAGGTATCGATCTGATCAAGGAGCAGCTGCGCATCGCCGCCGGTCAGCCTCTGTCGATCACCCAGCAGGATATCCGCATCCGTGGCCATGCCATCGAGTGCCGGATCAACGCCGAAGATCCGGCCACCTTCATGCCCTCTCCGGGTCTGGTTCAGCGCTTCCACGCGCCGGGTGGTCTGGGCGTGCGTTGGGACTCCCACATTTATGCCGGTTACAAGGTACCGCCCCACTACGATTCAATGATCGGCAAGCTGATCTGCTACGGCGAGAATCGTGACATTGCCATCGCCCGTATGCGTCATGCGCTGGACGAGCTGGTGGTGGAAGGGATCAAGACCAACGTACCGCTGCAAAAAGAGATCATGAAAGACGAAAACTTCCAGCACGGTGGCACCAATATCCACTACCTGCACAAGAAGTTGGGTCTGTAAGGATCGCTGATAGAGACCGGACTTCCGGTGGAAGTCTGCTCCGCAAGGAGCCTCTGCTGAAAAAGGGCCATGGCGACATGGCCCTTTTTTGTTATCCTTGCGCCCCTCAAATTTGTCGGAGGCCAAGGTGAACCGTTTTGCTCTCGCCCGCCGGGAAGCAGCTTTCTGCCTGCTGCTGACCCTGTTCTACTTCTTTGCCTGGTATGGTACCGCCTATTTTATCCCGCCCCAGCTGGAGTTGTGGGGGCTGCCACTGTGGTTCCTGCTCAGTTGCATGGTGATGCCGCTGCTGTTCATTCTGCTCTGCGCCCTGATGGTGAACCGGCTGTTTGTGGAGATCCCCCTCGATACCCACTCCCCTTCCGGCAAGGAGTCATCACATGAATCTTGAGTTGATGCTGCCGCTCGTCATCTATCTGGTGCTGGTGCTGGGGGTCGGTTTCTGGGCCAGCCGCCATCGCGCGCAAGGCAACTTCGTGCAGGAGTACTTCATCGGCAACCGCAGCATGGGCGGGCTGGTGCTGGCGATGACGCTAGTGGCCACCTACACCTCGGCCTCTTCCTTTATCGGCGGACCGGGTGCGGCCTACAAGATTGGTCTGGGCTGGGTGTTGCTGGCGATGATCCAGCTGCCCACTGTCTGGCTCACTCTGGGGGTGCTTGGCAAGAAGTTCGCCATCATCGCCCGCCGGGTCAATGCGGTGACCATCAACGACATGCTGTGGGCCCGCTACCAGAGCAAGGCGGTGGTGATCCTCGGCTCCGTTACTATCATCCTCGCCTTTATCGCGACCATGGTGGTGCAGTTTATCGGCGGCGCCCGCCTGCTGGAGACCGCCACCGGCCTCTCCTACCAGCAGGGGTTGATGCTGTTTGCCAGCTGTGTGCTGCTCTACACCATCATCGGCGGCTTCCGCGCGGTGGTGATGACCGATGCCCTGCAGGGGATCATCATGCTGATCGGCACCGGCGCCCTGCTGGCAGGAATTCTGATTGCCGGTGACGGCCTGCCGAACCTTATCCACCAGCTCAGGGAGATCGATCCCAAGCTGGTGAGCCCGCAAGGGGCCGGCGACATGCTGACCCAGCCCTTTATGCTGAGCTTCTGGATCCTGGTCTGTGTCGGGGTGGTGGGGCTGCCCCACTCGGCATTGCGCTGTTTTGGCTATCGCGACAGCAAGGCGCTCCATCGCGGCATTCTGATCGGCACAGTGGTTAGCGCCCTGCTGATGTTCGGCATGCATCTGGCGGGTGCCCTTGGCCGCGCCATCCTGCCGGGCATGGACAGCCCGGACAAGATCATGCCCTCCCTGATGATGGAAGTGCTGCCACCCTGGCTGGCCGGGGTCTTTCTGGCGGCGCCGATGGCGGCCATCATGTCCACCATCGACTCCCAGCTGATCCAGGCTTCCGCCACTCTGGTGAAAGATCTCTACCTCAACTATCTGAGTCCAAAGCAGGAGAAGCTGGAGGTGCGCATTCCCCGCCTCTCTCTGCTCTGCACCCTGATCTTGGGCACTCTGGTGCTGCTAGCGGCGTTGCAACCGCCCGAGATGATCATCTGGCTCAACCTGCTCGCCTTTGGCGGTCTGCAGGCGGTGTTCCTCTGGCCACTGGTGCTCGGCCTCTACTGGTCGCGGGCCAACGGCCCGGGCGCACTGGCCAGCATGGTCAGCGGCATCGTCAGCTATGGGGTACTCAGTCAGTGGGGGATCAAGC
>NZ_CAWNZT010000133.1:17086-19043 GCF_963878965.1 Aeromonas sp. HMWF015
CGATCAGCCTGCTGACGGCACCGCCCTCGCGGGAAGTGCGCGAGCTTTTCGGGCAGAAATAATAAAAATATAAATTAGGGGTTCCAAAACTATCCCCAAATAGGTGTTTTCCGGTTAAACTGTGCGCCAAGTCACAGAACGTAGCCGCTGTATGCCCGTTAAAGCCACTCGACAAGTCGTTACTCAAGCCCTGCAGCGGCTCGGTTATGCCCTGCTGCTGCCCGTCTCCATCCTGCCGATGGCGGCGCTGATCTACCGGCTTGGGCAACCCGACGTGCTCGATTTGGCGGTGCTCTCCCTCACCGGTCAGGCGATCTTCAGCCAGATGCCGCTTATCTATGCGGTGGCGATCGCCTTTGGCCTGAGTCGGCAGGAGCTGGGCGGACAGACGCTGGCGGGTGCGGTCAACTTCCTGCTGCTCAGTACCGCCTTCAATACGCTGGCCCCCAACCTGCACGCCGACATGATCTGCGGTCTGCTGGCGGGGCTCACCACTGCCATCATCTATCCCTGGGTTCACCAGCAAACACTGCCCCGCTGGCTGCAGATCGCCAAGGGGGAGTTTCCCAGCCTGCTGGTGTCGGCCTTGGCTTGTCTGCTGATCGCCATCCCCCTTTCGCTGCTGTGGCCGCCGCTGGAGCGCGGGCTGACCCTGCTCACCTCCGAGCTGCTTACCACGCCGTTTGGCGCCTTCTGCTACGGCACCCTCAACCGCTTGCTAATCCCGCTCGGGCTCCATCAGGTATTGGGCAGCGTCATCGGCCTTGGCGAGAGCAACCTGCAGGCGCTGGCCACCGCCCAACCCCTTCATGAAGGGTATGTGGCCGGTCTTTACCCCATCATCATGTTCGGCCTGCCGGGCGCCTGTTTTGCCATCTGGCTGCACCGCCAGCGGATGCAGCGGCTGCCGCAGGGCGGGCTGCTGCTCACCCTGGCGCTCACCTCGGCACTGGTGGGTATCACAGAGCCTATCGAATTTCTGTTCGCCTTTACCGCCCCCTGGCTGTTTCTCGCCCACGCCCTGTTAACCGGGCTATCGCTCGCTGTCTGTAGCGGGCTGGGGATCAAGGTGGGCAGTTACTTCTCCGCCGGTCTGCTGGATCTGGTGCTGAGCTATCAGGCAGGGGAGCACAGCTTCTGGCTCATTCCGGTCGGTATCCTGTTCTTCGTTGCCTACACCCTGCTGTTCTATCAGCTGCTGGAGCGTGCCCCCCTCAGTATGCCGAGCAAGCCCATCGCAGTGGAGCATCCGCGCCTTGCCAGCGTTGCCCCCTCAGACCCGCAGATGCTGGCGATCCAGTACCTCAAGGTGCTGGGCGGGATGGACAATCTGGTGGCGATGAGTGTCTGTATCACCCGCCTCAGCCTGCGGGTGCGCGATATTTCACTGGTGGATGAATCTCGCCTGCTGGGCCTCGGCTGCCTCTCCTGGATCCAGCTCAACGACCACCAGCTGGTGCTGGTGCTGGGCCCCAGCGCCAGCCTGATTGAAGGGCAGATCCGCATGCTGGCGGAGCGCCAGTCGGTCCCCCTCGGCCTCAAACCCAATCAGGAGTCGGCCAGCCAGAGCAGCTGGTAACTCAGGCAAACGGCAACCGCTCGGCCACGAAATCCATCAGGGTGCGCAGAGCGGGGGCCAGATGCTCCCGACTCGGATAGATAAGGTAAAACGGGTTGGCCGGAATGGGCTGATCCGGCAACACCTTCTGCAGCCGCCCCGCCGCCAAATCCCCTTCACAGACATGGTGGGGCAACAGGGCAATCCCCCCGTCATGAAGCGCCATCTCCCGCAGCGCCAGCAAGCTGTTGCTGACACAGGCCCCCTGTGGCCGCCAGCCCCCCTCCTGCAATGGCCACACCGGCATGGCCGAGTGCACCAGACAGGCATAACGACCCAGCTCGCTCAGCTGTTGCGGCATGCCGTGGGCCGCCAGATAGGCGGGCGCCGCCACCAGAT
>NZ_CAWNZT010000133.1:19074-21899 GCF_963878965.1 Aeromonas sp. HMWF015
CGGGATAGAGGGCGCGAAACTCGGCGAGGATCCGCCCAAGCAGCAGAGTGCCGGTCGCCTCGGGGGCGGTGATCCGCACCCGCCCCGCCGGGGCCGAGCGCAGCCGCGCCATCGCCAGATTGGCGCTGCGGGCCAATGCCAGCAGCCCCTGACAGTGCTCCACATAGAGTTCCCCCTGCGGGGTCAGGCTCAACCTGCGGGTGGTGCGCTGCAACAGCCGCACCCCGAGCTGGGATTCGAGCCGCGAGATCTTCTGGCTCACCGATGACTTGGGCATACCAAGCAGCTCGGCGGCCCGGGTAAAGCTCCCCTGCTCCACCACGGTGGCAAACAGTCCCATCAACTCCAGATCGACATTGTTCATATATTCAAACAGTCTTTACCGATTACCCATCTTAATCTTGATAATCAACCAGACTAGAGTGAGTGGCAATCCCGAACACAGCGATTTGAAAGGAAATACCATGAAAGCCATTGCCCTGACTCACTATCTGCCAAGCGACCACCCCGACTGCTTTATCGCCGCCAACCTGCCCGATCCGGTTCCGGGCCCGCGGGATCTGCTGGTGCGGGTCACCGCCACCTCCGTCAATCCGGTGGATACCAAGGTGCGTTCCCCCAAGGCCAAAATTGAAAGCTCGCCCCGGGTACTGGGCTGGGATGCGGTGGGGGAAGTGATCGCCACCGGCAGCGAAGTCACCCTGTTCAAGGCGGGCGACCGGGTCTGGTATGCCGGCGATATCAGCCGCCCGGGTAGCAACAGCGCCCTGCAACTGGTGGATGAGCGTATCGCCGCGATCGCCCCCACCAGCGTGAGCGATGTGGAGGCCGCCGCCCTGCCGCTCACCGCCATCACCGCCTGGGAGACCCTGTTCGAGCGCTTCGCTCTTACCCGCGAAAGCCGTGGCAAACTGCTGATCATCGGCGGCGCCGGTGGCGTGGGCTCCATCGCCATCCAGCTGGCCCGCCAACTCACCGACATGGAGGTGATTGCGACAGCCTCCCGCCCCGAGAGCCGCGAGTGGTGCCTCGAGATGGGCGCCCATCATGTCGTAAACCACCACAAGTTGCAGGAGGAGCTGACCGCCCTTGGCATCACTCAGGTCGATGCCATCTTCTGCACCAACGCCACCGCCGAGCACTGGGCCACCATGGCAGGGCTGATCCGCCCGTTTGGCCATATCTGCACCATCGCCGAATCGAGCGAGCCGTGGGATCTCTCCCTGCTCAAGAGCAAGAGCGCCACCTTCAGCCAGGAGTTCATGTTCACCCGCTCCCTGTTCCAGACACCGGACATGATCGAACAGCACCGCCTGCTCGGCCGGGTGGCGGCACTGGTCGATGAAGGGGTATTGCAGACCACTCTGACCAGAACCATCCCGTCACTGACCCCGGTCACGCTGGCTCAGGCCCATGCCGAGGTCGAGGCAGGCCGTATGGTAGGCAAGCTGGTGATCGACATGAGCGGCTTTGCCAACTAAGCCCTCAAACGCACCATGATGGGATAAGTTCACCAAGGAGATGCCCCAAACGGGCACAACCAGCGGCACTCATGACTGCCTGAAGCAGGCCAACGTCCGACAATCAGCCAAAAAAGAGGCCATTTCGCGAGAAATGGCCTGAATACCTGAACATTGGGGTAACAATCACACACATATCCTTATGCAGGACATATTAGTCTTTGCATCTGGCATGCCAACAGCAGCATGAATGCGCCAAAACGGCGTCAGCCCGTCCTTGAGCAAGGTGCCGACCTTGCTCTTTTTTTGTCTGGCAGACTGTTTACCAGGCAAACAAGTGCAGATAAAAAATGCCACCCGAGGGTGGCAGTGAAAGATGACGGAACTTGAGCAAAGCGTTCAGCGAAAACCGGTCGTCTTCGCCTGCATAGAGCAATACAGGAACCGTGCCAATCCGGCAAAAACCCCCGAATCCCTCCACGTCATGGGCAACCCACGACAGCACTGCCCCATGATGGTAGAATCTCGCGGTTTCACATTTATGAAGAGTCGACGCCATGCCCTGGATACAAATTCGAATCAACGCCACTGCCAAGACCGCAGACAAGGTGAGCAACATGCTGCTGGGGCGTGGAGCCCAGGCGGTGACCTTTATGGATGCCAAGGATGTGCCCGTCTATGAACCCATGCCCGGTGAAACCCCGCTCTGGGGCGAGACCGAAGTGATGGGTCTGTTTGATGCCGAAACCGATCCGGCCCCCACCATCGCCTTCTTCCAGCAGATCTTCGGCGAAAACGTCGGCTACAAGGTCGAGCAGCTGGAGGACAAGGACTGGGTGCGCGAGTGGATGGATCACTTCCACCCGATGCAGTTTGGCGAGCGCCTCTGGATCTGCCCGAGCTGGCGCGATGTGCCGAACCCCGATGCGGTCAACGTCATGCTGGATCCGGGTCTGGCCTTCGGTACCGGTACCCACCCCACCACCGCCCTCTGCCTGCAGTGGCTGGACGGGCTGGATCTGGCCGGTAAAACCGTGGTCGACTTTGGCTGTGGCTCCGGCATTCTCGGCATCGCCGCCCTGAAACTGGGTGCCGCCCGCGTCATCGGCATCGACATCGACCCGCAAGCCATTCAGGCCAGCCGTGACAACGCCGCGCGCAACGGCGTTGCCGACCAGATTGAGCTCTACCTGCCGGCCGACCAGCCGCAAGATGTCGAAGCGGACGTAGTGGTTGCCAACATCCTGGCCGGCCCGCTGCGCGAACTGGCACCGCTGATCGCCGGCCACGGCAAGCCGGGCAGCCTGATGGCCCTCTCTGGCGTGCTGGAAAGCCAGGCCCCGGAGCTGGAAACTATCTACGGTC
>NZ_CAWNZT010000133.1:21909-22967 GCF_963878965.1 Aeromonas sp. HMWF015
GGTTCGAGATGGACCCGACCGCCGTCAAAGAGGAGTGGTGCCGTCTCTCCGGCCGCAAGCACGGCTAAGCGCGGGCAACATAGACGCCAACCTCATGCCATCAGGGCTCCCATTCGGGGGCCCTGATTGTTTTGGCCTGTCGAACTCTTCCAGGTCCGTGGACATGGGCATGATCGCCCTCCCTTCTGATTGTGTTCGTTTGAAAACAACAGACACCTTTTATTCCGGTAAGATAGTGGTCCGAGCCAACGCAACCGAGAAGGATTTCTTATGCGGATTGCCATTCTGGATGACTATCAGGATCAGGTGCGCCACCTCCCCTGCTTTGCCCTGCTGGCGGGTCATGACGTCACCATCCTCAACCAGAGCGAACCCGATACAACGCGCCTTGCCGCCCTGCTGGAAGGAATGGAAGCACTGGTGCTGACCCGCGAGCGTACCCGCATCGACGAACAGCTGCTGATACAGCTTCCCACCCTTAAACTCATCAGCCAGACCGGAAAAGTCAGCCAGCATATCGACCCGGCACTATGCCAGCAGTACGGCGTTGCCGTGGCAGAAGGGATCGGCAGCCCTATTGCTCCCGCCGAGCTCTGCTGGGCGCTCATCATGGCAGCCTCCCGCCATATACCTGTTTACAGCCAGGCGTTAAGCCAAGGCCAATGGCAGCAATCTGGTGACCTCGGTTTGGGACGCACGCTGCATGGGCTGACGCTCGGCATCTGGGGCTACGGCAAGATAGGCCAGCGGATCGCCCGCTATGGCAAGGCATTCGGCATGTCGGTACTGATATGGGGCAGTGAGGCTTCGCGCAGGCAGGCCGAGCTGGATGGCTATGCCTGCGCCTCCAGCAAGGAGGTGCTCTTCAGTCAAGCCGATATCCTCACGCTGCATCTGCGCCTGAGCGAGGCAACCCGCGGCGCTGTTACCCGCGCAGATCTGGCCCGCATGAAAGTTGACTCTCTGCTGGTCAATACCAGCCGTGCCGAACTTATCGAGCCGGGCGCCCTCTATGCAGAGCTCAGTAACCATCCTGGGAAACGGGCCGCGCTCGATGT
>NZ_CAWNZT010000133.1:22977-25297 GCF_963878965.1 Aeromonas sp. HMWF015
CGGCGACACAGGAAAGCGAGCCCCTGCTGCGTCTGCCCAACGTATTGGCGACACCTCATCTCGGCTATGTGGAGCAAAACAGCTACGAACTCTACTTTCGCGTGGCGTTCGAGAATGTGCTGGCCTTTGCCGAAGGCAGACCTGCCAACCTGGTTCTGCCCATATCGGGTGGATGATCACGTTACTTCTGCCGTATTGGCGCCAATATCCAAATCCCTGGCAGATAAAGGAAAGCAACCTTCATGAGCGAATACCAGAAGATGATTAGCAGCCAACCGTACAACTGCATGGCACCCGAGCTGGCCCAGTTGCGCCGGGAGGCGGCACGGCGCTATCGCCGTTTCAATCAGGCGGAAGATGAGGCTGAGCAGCGGGCACTACTGGCGGAGCTGATTGGCGAACTGGCAGAGAATGCCTTTATCTGCCCGCCCCTCTACTGCACCTATGGCCGCCACATCCACCTTGGCGAGCGCAGCTACATCAATATGGGGGCGACCCTGCTGGACAATGCTCCCATTCGCATCGGCGCCCATGTGATGATTGGGCCAAACGTGCAGATTTATACCGCTGCCCATGCACTGGAGGCCGACAAACGGATTCAGGGAACAGAAACCGCGCTGCCGGTCACCATTGAAGACAAGGTCTGGATTGGGGGCGGTGCCATCTTGCTGCCCGGCGTCACCATAGGGCGGGAGGCGATCGTCGGCGCGGGCGCTGTAGTCACCAAAGATGTACCGGCCGGTGCTCGGGTAGTCGGCAACCCGGCCCGGATCCTACCAGCCAAAAACAGGTCATAAGGCTGCCAACCGGGCTGCATCTTGATGCCGCCATCAACTCACAACAACCCCGACACCCCATAAAAAAATAAAGCCCAATGTCACGAAGACGTTGGGCTGTTAAAAGGTGCTACGGAATTGCGACTCTCATCGCAGAAAAATTAGAAGGAGTGCCCTTCTAAACTGGCAGGGAGATATTAGCGAACGCGCAAACGTTTTACATAGTGAAATACAACAGGATTGCGAGGTACATCGCACTATTTAAATAATTACCTGCTATGGCGCGCGAAGCCTCTTTGAGCCATTTATTTTCCCCAATCACTCTGGTTACTATTCAGGGTTAAACAGAAAAGCCCCGATTTCTCGAGGCTTTGCTTCTCTCAACCGCAACGTGGCCAAAAAGTCAGAAACGGCGGACAAACTCATCGATGGGCAGCTCGCGCAGTTTACGCGCTTCCAGCATGGGGGTACCGAGATAGAGGAAACCCACCAGCTGATCCTCTGCCGCCAGTCCCAATCCTTTGTTGATCTGCTCATCGAAGATAAACCAGCCGGAGCGCCAGATACCGTTGAAGCCCTGCGCCTGCGCCGCCATCTGCATCGCCATCAGGGCACAACCGGCAGAGAGCTCCTGCTCCAGTTTCGGCACCTTGGGGTGATCCTGATAACGGGTTGCCACGGCGACGACCAAGGGCGCCCGCAGCGGCGCTTCGCTGCACTTCTTGATGCCCTCTTCATCTTCGCCACGAGCACGGGCCGCCTCGGCCAGCAGCTTGCCCAGCCGCTCGCGCCCCTCCCCTTCAAACAGAATGAACTGCCAGGGAGTCAGGGTGCCGTGATCCGGCGCGCGCAGACCCGCCTTGAGGATATTGTCGAGCACCTCACCGCTCGGGGCGGGATCGGCGAGACGGCCACAGGAGTGGCGATTGAGCAACAGGGTGAGGGCATCCATGGGCAATTCCTTCTCTGGGGCAATGATGGCGCTACCTTAGCACAGCACCGAATGAAGAAAACCCCTGAGGCTCAGGGGTTTATCGCACTAAAAAGGGACAAGAGGGCACAGTTGGCTAGATGATCGCAGCCAGCTCGGCCCCTTGCCGGATAGCACGCTTGGCATCCAGCTCGGCAGCCACGTCGGCTCCGCCGATGATGTGCACCGGCTTGCCTGCCGCTTGCAACCCGGCCTGCAGCTCCTTGAGGGGCTCCTGCCCGGCGCAGACTATCACCTGATCCACCGGCAGACACTGCTTGCTCTCGCCCACCTGAATGTGCAAACCCTCGTCATCGATCCCCAGATATTGCACCCCGGAGAGCATCTGCACCTTGCGGTTCTTGAGCACGGTACGGTGGATCCAGCCGGTGGTCTTGCCAAGTCCGTCACCCACCTTGCTCTCCTTGCGCTGGAGCAGCCAGATCTGGCGCTCGGGGGCGTCGATTTCAGGAGCCGTGAGGCCACCGCGCTCGCCAAGCTGTTTGTCGATGCCCCACTCCTTGAGCCAGTGATCACGGTGCCCATCGGCATCCATCTCCACCTTCTTCTCTAC
>NZ_CAWNZT010000134.1:0-7450 GCF_963878965.1 Aeromonas sp. HMWF015
GCCGGTGCGGGTCGCCAGCGAGCGTACTTCATCGGCCACCACGGCAAAACCGCGTCCCTGTTCACCTGCCCGCGCCGCTTCAATGGCGGCGTTCAGCGCCAGCAGATTGGTCTGCTCCGCAATATCGTGAATGGCGCCCGCCAGCCCGGCAATCTGCTGCGAGAGGCCAGCCAGATCCGAAATGGTCTGTGAGACCTGCTTCACTCCCGTGACTTGCTCCCCGATAACCTGTTCCACGGTGTGGATGGCGAGTGTCGCCTCTTGTGCCCGCTCTGCTGACTGCAGGGTTTGCTCCCCCACCTGATGCAGCTGGCTACCCGCCTGTTCAATGGAGTGGGTGAGCTGCTCGATGGCCTGTTCGATATGGTGGGCCGCCCCGACCTGAGCCTGACTGTCATCGGTGTGCCGTTGTGCCATGGCGGTCAGGCTGGTGGCGCGATCATCCAGCGTACTGGCGCTGCGTTGCAGGGACTCCACCAGGGTTGCCAGCTGGTCACGCATGGCCCCGATCTGGCGGATCAGCTCGCCGATGGCATCAAGGCCCGGCTCCGGCATGGGGCGGTTCAACTCCCCTTCGGCGATGGCGGCGGTGGCTTTGCCTGCGGCCAGCAGCCGCTGTTGGGTGGGGCGTCCCAGCCAGAAGATGAGCCCGGCCCCCAGCAGTGCGGCGCACAACAGCAGTCCGTAGCAGAGTCGGGTGGTGTTGGCGAGATGGGCCATCTGCTCGGCGGCATACTGGTTGCCGCGGATGACGGTGGCGTCCACCCCTAGCCGGTGGGCGTTATAGAGGGTGTGCAGGCGTGCCGCAATCGCGCCCGCCTGCGCCAGATCCCCCGCCTTGATGGCGGGGACAAACTTGTCGTTGAGCAACTGCCAGAACAGCTCTCCCTGCATTTTTTGCTCCCCCAGCAGCAGCTCTCTGAGGGGCTCGTTCAGGTTGCTCTCTTGCCAGAAACGGTTACGGCTCTCGAACTCTTGCTGCAGTCGGGCGAGGGTTTGCAGCAGGGCCTCCCGCTCCTCCGGTTTGGCATGGAGCAGGGTGTAGACCTGCAACTGGGATTCGATGAGGTAGAGAGGCGGCGGCAGAATATCGGCTACCACATCCTTCCCCTGTCCCATCTGATCGGCTGCGCTCCGGACCGAGTAAAGCCCGAAAAAGCTGATGGAGATCAGTGTGATAATGACCATGATCCCCAGAACCTGACCAAAAAGCAGAGATCTGTCGTGAATGTGCTTGAGCATGTTGCCTCCATTCGGCTCCGTTCATGGATAGCATAGCTCTCTGGCGGGATAGTGAGACTCGGGCGTGGTCTGTTGATGGTCAGTCGGCTCTGGAGAAGGGGGAGTAGCAGTCTGAAAACCGCTGGTGGCACGAAAAAGAACCCCGGCCGATGAGCCGGGGTCGCTGGTGGTGAGGCGGTGTCAGGTCCGGCTTGGCGCGGCTTTGCCGCTGCGCAGCCCATCCAGACTGAACAGCACCAGCGCGCTCCAGATGCAGGCGAAGGTGAGCAGTTTGTCCATCGCCAGCGCTTCCCCATAGAGGGTGACTGCGAGGATAAACATCAGGCTGGGGCCTATGTACTGGAAGAAGCCCAGGGTGGAGAGCTTGAGCCGTGTCGCGGCGGCGGTGAAGCAGAGCAGGGGGGCCGTGGTGACGGCGCCTGCGGCGATCAGCAGCAGGTTGAGGTGCCAGTCGTTCTGGGTGAGATGGCTGGTGGGGCTGTCGGCAAAGCCCCACAGATAGATGGCCGCAGGCGGCAGCATGATCATGGTTTCGATCAGCAGACCGGTGAGGGCATCGAGGGCCAGTTTTTTGCGCACCAGCCCATAGATGGCAAAGCTCGACGCCAGCACCAGCGCAATCCAGGGCAAGGAGCCAAAGGCGATAAGCTGGATGGCCACGCCGGCAAAGGCCAGCGCCACCGCCCACCACTGCAGGCGGCGCAGCTTCTCGCTCAGAAACACCATTCCCAACAGTACGTTGAACAGCGGGTTGATGTAGTAGCCGAGGCTGGCATCCAGCATATGGCCGTTGTTGATGGCCCAGATGAACAGCAGCCAGTTGCCGCCGACGGTAACCGAAGTAAACGCAAGGGTGAGCAGCACTTTTGGCTGGCGCAGCACCGCCTGCACCTTGTGCCACTGGCGCCCAGCCAGGGTGAGCACCATCAGCAGCACGCAGGACCAGATCATCCGGTGGGTCAGGATCTCGGCGGCCGGGACGGCAGAGATGGTCTTGAAATAGATGGGGGCTATGCCCCAAAGGGTATAGGCGCACAGGGCGTAGATGACGCCCTGACGCTGGATCTGTTGCGGCATGCGGATGACCTTTACTGAAGCGTTGGATGCGGGAAAACATCGCAAAAAATCAGTGTAGCGATCCTTTTGCGGGGAAAGAAGCGAATAAACAAAGTTTGAGGGATAGGAGGAGTGTGGCTGGCCGGTCAGCCTTTACCGCGGCGGATCTTGTCGACGTCCATCAACAGCCACAACATCAGGGCGATGGCGGAGATCCAGGGGCCCCAGGTCACGTAGGCCTCGCCGTGCCCCAGCACGAAGAACAGCAGGGGCAAACCGATCACCAGAAAAAGTACGCTTCCCAGAAAAAATAGCATTTTTGTCTTTATATTTAACATGTTGGCTTTTTTATCATTATAAGGATTGAGCCCGGTGATGGAAGGCCAAAAATGCAAAAGGGGGATTTCTCCCCCTTTTTGATCCGATAGTGCTGCTTTGTCGTGTTATTCCAGCTGAATCCAGGTACTTTTCAGCTCGGTGTACTTCTCCAGTGCATGAAGTGACTTGTCGCGACCGTTGCCGGACTGTTTGAAGCCGCCAAACGGCATGGTCATGTCACCGCCGTCCCAGTTGTTGACGAACACGGTACCGGCGCGCAGGGCGCGGGTACCTTTCACCGCCTTGTTGAGATCAGCCGTCCAGATCGCCGCCGCCAACCCATAGTCGGTGTCGTTACCCAGCGCAATGGCCTCTTCCAGCGTATCGAAGCCGGTCACTGCCAGAACCGGGCCGAAGATCTCCTCGCGGAAGATGCGCATCTGCGGGGTCACGTCGTCGAAAATGGTGGGTTCGATATAGAAGCCGCCACTCTCCATATTGGTGCGGTTGCCCCCCAGCAGCAGTTTGGCCCCCTCCTGCTTGCCAATCTCGATATAGCGCAGCACCTGCTCCATCTGGATGTGATCCACCATGGCGCCGATGCGGGTCGCAGGGTCGAGCGGGTTGGCCGAGATCCACTCGCGGGCATGGGCCAGCAGTCGCTCCATAAATTGCGGTTTGATGCTGTTTTGCACCAGCAGCCGAGAGGCGGCGGTGCACACCTCGCCCTGGTTGTAGAAGATGGCGCCAGCGGCGCTCTTGGCCGCGGCGTCCAGATCCGGCGCATCCGCCAGTATGATGTTGGGGCTCTTGCCGCCGCACTCCATAAAGGCGCGCTTGAGGTTGGACTTGCCGGAGCACTCCACCAGATGTTTGCCGATCTTGGTGGAGCCGGTGAAGGTGATGCAATCCACATCCATATGCATGGCCAGCGCCTCGCCCACGGTATGACCAAAGCCCGGCAGCACGTTGAACACACCGTCCGGAATACCCGCCTCCTTGGCCAGACCCGCGATACGCAGGGCGGTCAGGGGGGATTTCTCGGAAGGCTTGAGAATGACTGAGTTGCCGGTAGCGAGCGCCGGGCCCAGCTTCCAGCAGGCCATCACCAGCGGGAAGTTCCAGGGCACGATGGCGGCAACCACCCCGAGCGCTTCGCGGGTCACCAGTGCCAGGGCGGATTCCTCCACCGGGGCGACCTGATCGTAGATCTTGTCGATCGCTTCGGCGTTCCAGGCGATGCAGTTGGCGGCGGCGGGGGCGTCATAGCCCATGGCATCGCCGATGGGTTTGCCCATATCCAGCGACTCCAGCAGCGCCAGCTCAACCTTGTTGAGGCGCATCAGCTCGGCGAAGCGCTGCATGATCTGCTTGCGCTGTTTCGGCGGCAGGCCGCTCCAACGCTTGTCGTTGAAGGCGTCACGCGCAGCCTGCACCGCCAGTTCGGCATCGGCGGCATCGCAGGCCGCCACTTTGGTCAGCAGCTTGCCGTTGGCCGGGTTGATGCAATCGAAGGTGGCGCCATTGACGGCATCCCGATAGCTGCCGTTGATAAAGGCTTGCGAGGGCAGGGTCAGATGGGCGGCCTTGTGTTGCCACTGGGCCAGGGTCAGGTCACTCATGTTCACTCCTTGAACCGGCAAAAGTCAGATTCCGCGTATCAATATGCTAAACATCCTGCCGCTTGTAAATCCATCTTGTAACAATTCATTAAACATTGCCCCCTGCCGACGCGCGCCTGAATGTCAGAAACTGGCGGGGGTGTTGGCCGAAATCAGCACGCACTCCTGCTCGCCGCTATTGCGAAAACGGTGGGGGGTGCGGCTGTCGAAGTAGTAGCCATCCCCGGCGCCCAGCAGGTAGATCTGCTCGCCCACGGTCACTTCAACCTCGCCCTTGATGACGATGCCGCACTCTTCACCCTCGTGGCTCAGCATGTCGTCACCGGTGTCGGCGCCCGGTGGCAGCACCTCCTGCAACATGCCGATGGCGCGGTTGGCGCGGCTGTGCCCAACCAGCCGGTAGCTGATGGGATGCGTGCCGAGATCCGGCATATCGGCGGCGCGGAAGATCACTTCGGTGCCCATTTCGGTCTCTTCGGTGAAGAAGCTGGCCAGCGACATGGGGATGCCTTCCAGCACCTTGCGCAGGGAGGCGACAGAGGGGCTCACCTGATTTTTCTCGATTTGGGAGATAAATCCGTTGGTCACACCGGAGCGCTTGGCCAGCTCGCGCTGGGAGAGGGCTGCCTTGGTGCGAACCGCCTTGAGGCGGTGACCGATATCCATCTATAGACACTCCTTGACTGTTTACTATTATTAAAATTGTGTTAAATATCTTATACCACCCTGCTGATGCGTCTAGCTAGGGGTGGCACCAGACAGGGCGATAACGGGCCCTTTTTTATGGATTCAGGTGTTTAATTTAATAGGCATTGGCCGACAGTTGCTAAACACCTTAAGGATGAGGTGACCATGAAACCGATCAGCGACATCAATACGCCCTCCGACATGTCCGCCTTCTGGATGCCGTTCACCGCCAACCAGCAGTTCAAGGCGGCGCCGCGCATCCTGAAGTCGGCAGAGGGGATGTATTATCACTCAGAGGATGGCCGCAAGATACTGGATGGCACAGCCGGACTCTGGTGTTGCAACGCGGGCCATGGTCGGCGCGAGATTGCCGAGGCGGTCTCCCAGCAGATTTCCCACCTCGATTTTGCCCCCACTTTCCAGATGGGCCACCCCCTGCCATTCGAGCTGGCCAACAAGCTGGTGGAGATCGCTCCCAAGGGGTTTGGCCACGTCTTCTATACCAACTCCGGCTCAGAGTCGGTCGATACCGCGCTCAAAATCGCGCTGGCCTGGCAGCGGGCTCGCGGTCAGGGCTCCCGCACCCGGCTGATTGGTCGCGAGCGTGGCTATCACGGGGTCGGCTTCGGTGGCATCTCGGTGGGGGGCATTCCCGGCAACCGCAAGTGGTTCGGCTCCCTGCTGACCGGCGTCGATCATCTGCCGCATACCCTCAACATCGCCAAAAACGCCTTCACCAAAGGGTTGCCCGAGGAGGATGTGGCGCTGGCCGACGAGCTGGAGAAGATCGTCTTCCTGCACGATGCCAGCAATATCGCGGCGGTGATCGTCGAGCCCATCGCTGGCAGTACCGGCGTGCTGATGCCGCCCAAAGGCTACCTCAAGCGGCTGCGGGAGATTTGCACCAAACACGGCATCCTGCTGATTTTTGACGAGGTGATCACCGGTTTCGGTCGCCTTGGCTCTCCCTTCGCCGCACAGGAGTTCGATGTCATCCCTGACATGATCACCTGCGCCAAGGGGCTCACCAACGGTGCTATCCCCATGGGGGCGGTGCTGGTACAAAAGCACATTTATGACGACATGATGGCGGCAGGCAAGGGGGCTATCGAGCTGTTCCACGGCTACACCTATTCTGGTCATCCAGTGGCTGCTGCTGCGGGGCTCGCGACCCTCGAGATCTATCGCAACGAGAACCTGCTCAGCCGCGCCGCCGATCTGGCGGGCTATTGGGAGGAGGCGGCCCATTCGCTGAAGGGCTGCAAGCATGTGAAGGATGTGCGCAACTACGGGCTGGTGGCGGGTATCGAGCTGGAATCGATGCCGGATGCGCCGGGCAAGCGCGCCTATGAGGTGTTTGTTCGCTGCTTCGAGAAGGGGGCGCTTATCCGGGTGACCGGCGACATCATCGCCCTGTCGCCACCCCTTGTCATCGAGCGCAGCCAGATCGACGATCTCTTCACCCTGCTGCAGGATGCCCTGCAAGCACAACCCTAACCCATTTGATGGCCCCCGCACTGGCGGGGCCTTGCGTTGTTTTGCTCAGCGCATTTACCACATCAGTTATCACGGAGGATACATGACATACAGGGTCAGCAACTTCATCAACGGCCAGCCGCAGGAGAGTCGCAGCGAGCGCCAAGGGGCCATCTTCAATCCCGCCTGCGGCAAGCAGCAGGGGAGCGTGGGGCTGTCGAGCGCCTCCGAGTGTCAGGAGGCGATCGCCATCGCCGAGCGCGCCTTTGCCGACTGGTCGCAAACCCCCCCGCTGGTGCGGGCCCGGGTCTTTTTTCGCTTCAAGGAGTTGATGGAGCAGCACAGGGACGAGCTCGCCCAGCTCATCAGCCGCGAGCACGGCAAGGTCTTCTCCGATGCGCAGGGCGAGTTGACCCGCGGGCTGGAGGTGGTGGAGTTTGCCTGCGGCATTCCCCATCTGCTCAAGGGGGAGCACTCCCTCAACGTCGGCCGCGGGGTAGACAGCTACTCCATGATGCAGCCGGTGGGGGTCTGCGCCGGTATCACCCCGTTCAACTTCCCGGCCATGGTGCCGCTCTGGATGTTCCCGGTCGCCATCGCCTGCGGCAATACCTTCATTCTCAAGCCCTCCGAGAAGGATCCCTCCCTCTCGCTGCGGATGGCCGAGCTGCTGAAGGAGGCCGGTCTGCCGGACGGCGTGCTCAACGTGGTGAACGGTGACAAGGAGGTGGTGGATGTGCTGCTGACCGACCCGCGAGTAGGTGCCGTGTCGTTTGTCGGTTCCACCCCCATCGCCCAGTACATCTATGCCACAGCCTCTGCCCACGGCAAGCGGGTGCAGGCGTTGGGCGGCGCCAAGAACCACATGGTGGTGATGCCGGATGCGGACCTCGATCAGGCGGTCTCAGCCCTGATGGGGGCTGCTTATGGGGCGGCGGGTGAGCGCTGCATGGCGATCTCGGTGGCCGTGGTGGTGGGAGACGAGACCGCCGATGCGCTGGTGGCCAAGCTGACGCCGCTGGTGGGAAAACTGCGGGTGGGTCCGGGGC
>NZ_CAWNZT010000135.1:0-20151 GCF_963878965.1 Aeromonas sp. HMWF015
GAATACGCCTCTGGCCTATTGCGCACCTCACTCTTGCTGCGGCCATGTCTATTCCGAGGCCGGCGGGAAAATTGGCGGTGATAAAACAGCCAGCTGCCACTCTGTATCCCCCCGATGCACCGCTATCCTCCCTATGAACCCAGTATATTGCTGTAAAAATGCGGAGACTCCGGACTGATAAAGTGATGGTACGACAAGGGCTGGCAACCAGATTGTCTCCATAGACTTCTTTTGGATGAGCTATCTACGTCAGGAATCGTCAAACCATGGCCTTACACACTTTTTATGACCTCAATGGCACTGTTGCAAGGGTGAAAACTTATAAAACGCCAATAAAGCTCCATACAAAACCCATCACCAAGCCAACCAGCATCTCACCAACCAATTGAATTTAAATGAAATAATTATAAAAACAGAATCTTGAATGCCTACCATGCCAGAGCAGGTGATAAAATCAGCTCAATATGACAAAAACAGCCATTTCAACCAACCAAAAACATAAAGTGGCTATTTTATCAATTTACACCTTGTTTTACCCCCTTGTTATGGTATCTTGACTACATCAACCAACAACTTAGGGAGAGAAAAATGAAAGAGTTTGTCGTTACTGCCGTTTTCACGGTGTTTTTCACCCTGGTTGCTGTCTCTCTGCCCTCACTGTCACAGTTCTGAGCCGGATAGAGAGGCATCAATCCGGACTGACCTCTTTGCCATGTCTGTTTAATCGCCACCAACTGGCGCTTTTCAGTGACAATGCCGAGATGGTCAACATAGATATGATTTCATCACGTTGACGCTGTTTCTTTCGCCACAAGGGTGTAACCAGGATGGTTTAACCATATGGCCTGATGGAGTAGAACCAGCAGCAGATCATATCCGAGGGGAGCAAAGCTCCCCTTTTTGTTACCCGCCGTTTGACAATCCCCTACCCCGGCATCTACAACAGGCCGGTTGACGCCACACGGCCCATGCCCACAACTGATGTTTTCCCCTCCTGTACTCTCAATTCAACACAGCTAAATCCGTCAGCAATCTCTTGAGCACACCTTTGCTCTGATACTTGTCCGGCAGATATAAAAAAGCCCCCGCCATCATGGCAGGGGCTCGCGTTACGCAGTGTCAGCTTAGGGCTGTTATATCTCAGTCCAGCTCAAAGCAATTATGCCTTGTTCCAGCGCTGCGGGTCATATTCCGGGCTGAAGCGGTCAACAATGACAGCACAGGCCGCATCGCCGGTGATATTGAGGGAGGTGCGGATCATGTCGAACAGACGATCCAGCGCGAACAGCAGCGGCAACCCTTCGATGGGGATCCCGGCCGCCAGCAGCACGGCAACCACCAGGAAGCTTGGGCCCGGCACACCGGCCTGACCGATCGCGCCCAGAGTGGAGGTCACAATGATGGCGGCCCAGGCACCGACGCTCAGATCGATGTTGTAAACCTGAGCAAAGAAGATGGCGACCAGACCGTAATAGATGGCGTTGCCGCTCATATTGATAGTGGCACCCAGCGGCAACACGAAGGAAGCGGTCGCGTTGGTCACTTTCAGATCATGCTCGCAGGTCTCCATATTGACCGGCAGGGTCGCCATGGAAGAGGCGGTGGAGAAGGCCACAATCTGCGGCTTCTTCATGGCTGAGAGGTACTTCATCACCGGCGTGTTGGAGAACATCATCACCAGCAGCGGATAGACCACAAAGCCGAAGATAAGGATGGCAGCCACATAGACCACGAACAGCTTGAGTACCAGGGTCAGCACGTCGAAGCCGTAGGTACCGATGGCCTCTGCCATCAGACCGAACACCCCGAGTGGTGCGATGATCATCACCTTGTTGATCATCCAGACGAAGGCATCCACCAGGGTATTGAGCCCATCGACCAGCGGCTTGGCCCGCTCGCGCGGTTGTTTGGCCAGCGCAATGCCGAGGAACATGCAGAATACCAGGATCTGCAGGATGTTCGCTTCGTTGAGTGAGTTGAATACGTTGGTGGGGATCATGCCAAGCAGGGTGGCGACTGCATCCGGCAGCGCCCCTTTATCGGCGTAGTCACCGCCAAACATGGAGGCGACGGAAGCGAAATCGACCCCGACACCCGGTTTGAAGATCTGCCCCATCACCAGCGCCAGCAACACGGCCAACGCGGAGGTCACGAGGAAGAAGGCCAGCGTAGCCGCACCGATCTTGCCCGCAGCCGGGCTGGCGCCCAGATTGGCGGCGCCGGAGAGGATGGCTACCGCCACCAGCGGGATCACCAGCATCTTGATCAGCTGGATAAACAGGGTACCGAGCGGTGCAAACACGGTGGCTTGTTCACCCATGAACGCGCCGACCACTGCGCCCAGTACCATGGCGACCACAACCTGGAAGCCGATGTTTTTAATGAGTCCTTTAGTTAACACAATATGTTCCTTTATGTAGCAAAATTCACACTTTTCCCAGTGCAATTAACCAAACAGGGGAATGAGCGGCTGCCCATTCCCCTGTTTGCGCGTGTTATCTCACATTTAATTGCTGTTTTAAATCAGCAAATCATTAACCTTGGCTATTAATAAGTTTGCGAAAAAGTGAAGATTCAAAGCGGTCTCGGCGATTTTTACCTCATCCCCCATGACAACTGGCAAAAGATTGTGCTAGTTTGGCTGCACAAACGTACACACAGGGATGTAAAGATGCTGAAAGTTAACGAGTATTTCGACGGAAATGTAAAATCCATCGGTTTCGAACAAAAAGGCGAGAAATCAACCGTCGGGGTGATGAACGCCGGTGACTACCTGTTCAACACTGCCGCCCCCGAACGGATGACAGTGATCAAGGGCGCCCTCACCATCCAGCTGGCTGATGAAGATGAGTGGCACACCTACAACCAGGGTGAATCCTTCCTGGTGGCCGGTCACTCCTCCTTCAAGCTGGAAGTGAAAACCCCGACAGCTTATCTGTGTGAATTTCTCGACTGATCAGGCCGGTTGAAGGGGATCAGCCCCTTCAACTTTCTTGGTCCCCCCAGCCCCATTATCTGTGTCCATGTCACAGCACCGCACATCCCCGCTTCCTATCCATGGCAAAAATCCTAGAATAAACAGACATAAACCATCACCGGATTGATGTCATGATCAGCGTGTTTGACCTGTTTTCCATCGGAATTGGCCCCTCCTCTTCCCATACCGTCGGCCCCATGCGTGCCTCCTATGCCTTCGTTCAGCAGCTCAAGCTGCAAGGCCATCTGCTGCAGATCACGCGGGTCGAAGTGGAGTGTTACGGTTCGCTGGGCCAGACCGGCAAAGGGCACGGTACCGGCAAGGCAATCATTCTGGGGTTATCGGGCTTTGAACCGGAGTCGGTCGATATCGATGCGATTCCCGCCATTCTGGCTCGAGTGGAAAAGGAGCAGAACCTGCCGCTGGCAGGCGAGCAACCAAGCCATTTTCCGCGCACCGGTGCCATCATCTTCAACCGCCGCAAAACCCTGCCGGCCCACACCAACGGCATGACTCTGCGGGCCTTTGATAAAGAGGAAAATCTACGCTTCAGCCAGACCTACTACTCCATCGGGGGAGGCTTCATCATTGAAGAGAGCCACTTTGCCACCGCCAAGGAGGAGGCCGCCAAGTCCGATGCCGAACACCCTGTCCCCTACCCGTTCGACAGCGGCGCCCAGCTGCTGGCCCACTGTCAGGAGAGCGGCCTCTCCATCTCGGGGCTTATCCTCGCCAATGAGCGGATATTTCGCAGCGATGAGCAGATAAAAGCGGGGCTGCGCAAGATCTGGCAGGCGATGCAGGGCTGCGTCGAGCGAGGCTGCAAAAGCGAAGGGGTGCTGCCGGGCGGCCTCAAGGTTCGGCGCCGCGCCCCGGGGCTGTTCCGCCAGTTAAGCTGCGAGACCAACTTCAACAAGGATCCGCTGATGGTGATGGAGTGGGTCGATCTCTTTGCGCTGGCGGTCAATGAAGAGAACGCCGCCGGTGGCAGGGTGGTCACCGCCCCCACCAATGGCGCTGCGGGCATCATCCCCGCCGTGCTGCACTACTACGATCGCTTCGTGCACAAGGTGGATGACGAGACGCTGATCCGCTACTTCCTCACCGCGGCTGCCATCGGCATCTTATATAAGAAGAACGCCTCCCTCTCCGGCGCCGAAGTGGGTTGTCAGGGAGAAGTGGGAGTCGCCTGTTCCATGGCGGCTGGCGCGCTGACCGAACTGCTGGGTGGCAGCCCGGCCATGGTGGAGAACGCCGCCGAAATAGGCATGGAGCACAATCTCGGCCTCACCTGCGATCCCATAGGCGGACTGGTGCAGGTGCCCTGCATCGAGCGCAACGCCATGGGGGCGGTCAAGGCGATCAATGCCGCCCGCCTCGCCCTGCGCGGCACCGGCGAGCACAAGGTGTCACTGGACAAGGTGATCAAGACCATGTGGGAGACCGGCAACGACATGAAGACCAAATACAAGGAGACGGCCCGTGGCGGCCTCGCCGTTAACATTACCGAATGTTAAAAAACGGCAAATGACTCCATTTGGTTCCTAAATGCCCGGCATCGCCGGGTATTTTTATGGGCAAACGCTTAACAAAATGGATAAGCACAAAAATAAATTTTATACTCGCGCCTCAGATTCAACAAAAATAGATCTATTTCAACTTTTTTTAGGTCTGGAGCCGTTACACTACGGTTATCTGGTTCTGTGACCTGCGCTGACAAGCGCGTTCCATGGATCTCCCAAATTTCTGTGAGTGGGCATGCCGCCCCCTTCTACCCTGAGGTAATAGTGACATGATCAGCGTTTTTGATATCTTCAAAATCGGTGTAGGCCCCTCTTCTTCGCACACTGTTGGCCCGATGAAAGCGGCCAAACAGTTTGTTGACGAGCTGCGCGCGGGCGGCAAGATCCGCGATGTAACCCGGATCAATGTCGATGTTTACGGCTCCCTCTCCTGGACCGGCAAAGGCCACCATACCGACACTGCCATCATCATGGGCCTGGCTGGCAACCTGCCGGAAAATGTCGATATCGATGCCATCCCCGAGTTTATCTCCCGTGTTGAGCAGACCGAGCGCCTGCCGATCGGCCTGCACTGCCACACCGTCAGCTTCCCGCGCGATGCCATGGTATTCCACGACGAAGCCCTGCCGCTGCACGAAAACGGCATGAAGCTGACTGCCCTGATCGAAGATGAAGTGGTTTACAGCAAGACCTATTACTCCATCGGTGGTGGCTTTATCGTTGACGAAGAGAACTTCGGCAAGGCTGACAGCGGCGACATGTCCGTACGCTATCCGTTCAAGAGCGCCGCCGAGCTGGTTGCCCATTGCAGCCAGACCGGTCTCTCCATCTCTGCCCTGATGATGGAAAACGAGAAGTGCTTCAACACTCCGGAAGAGATCTACAAGAAGTTCGGCAAGATCTGGAACACCATGCGTGAAGGTATCGAGCGCGGCTGCCGTACCGAAGGTGTTCTCTCCGGCCCGCTGCGCGTACCCCGTCGTGCCGCGCCGCTCTACCGTCAGCTCAACACCAACGAGAACCTCTCGAGCGACCCGATGAACATCGTTGACTGGGTCAACATGTTCGCTCTGGCCGTGAGTGAAGAGAATGCTGCCGGTGGCCGCGTGGTCACCGCCCCGACCAACGGCGCTGCCGGTATCATCCCGGCCGTACTGGCTTACTACGACAAGTTCATCCAGCCGGTTGGCCGTGACGAGTACACCCGTTTCTATCTGGCTGCCGGTGCCGTCGGCATCCTCTATAAGATGAACGCCTCCATCTCCGGCGCCGAAGTGGGCTGTCAGGGTGAAGTGGGTGTCTCCTGCTCCATGGCCGCTGCCGGTCTGACCGAGCTGATGGGCGGTAGCCCGGAGCACGTCTGCGAAGCTGCCGAAATCGGCATGGAGCACAACCTGGGTCTGACCTGTGATCCGGTTGCCGGTCAGGTACAGGTGCCTTGCATCGAGCGTAACGCCATCGCTGCCATGAAAGCTGTTAACGCCTCCCGTATGGCCCTGCGTCGTACCTCCAAGCCGCGCGTCTCCCTGGACAAGGTGATCGAGACCATGTACATCACCGGCAAGGACATGGACTCCAAGTACCGTGAAACCTCTCGTGGCGGTCTGGCCATCAAGGTGATGCAGGTTGCCTGCGAATAAATAGGGGTTGCGACCCTCATCTGAACAAAGGCGGGATATCCCGCCTTTTTTATTGCCCGAATGGGATGCTGGGCACTTATACCGGCATACCGACCATTTCACTGTAGGACGTCGCTGATATACCCCTGCTACGCCACCGCAATGCGGATTGCCTTGTCTGAATGCCTCTCTAATTACATACCTTGATTAACTCGTCTCAATGCATTGAAAGGGACATTACGCCCCGACATGAAACCTTTACCCGCTATCTTGCCCCTGTCACGGTTTCACAACTAATCGATATCGAGATGGCCCCTCAGCTCAATCCCCTCCCCTTTGGGCATACCCTTGTTTGGCAAGACGCGGTTACCGCTCACCCTGCGGATTATCACGCCGCCACGAAAGTGCCACCTATGTGGCACTTTCGAGATCAGGGCAAACAATCAAGTACACAAACAGGGGGTTAGCTCATCACTTTGGTCACAGCGCATCGCGCAAACTGGTTTTAGCACAGTTATCACCGCCCTCTTTACGCCCTATTTGATGTACAGTGGAGGCCAAAAAAGCGCCCAAGGAAGGGGCTGAAAATAATCGATGAATTGGCCAATAGCCGTTGAAATGGAGGATATGAGCGTGCGCCACTCGCTATTTTTGTGAGCGCCAGCAAAGGTTGAGGATATGGTGTTGGGAGCAGATTGACTTTCTATTTAAACAGCGAAAAGTGAATATCACCAAAGGGAGGGTTTAATTTGGCCAGATCCTGTCACGGGATTATCGCAGGCCACCTCTCCGGGGCCGGAATGCGTCATGCAGAGTCACAAAGAATTAGCCCCGCTGGGCAGAATGCACCACGGGGCTGGATATTCAGGATGGTTTTTTCAGGCTGGCCTTGTGCTGCTCCAGCAAATTTTCGGGAGGCGGTGGCACCTGCAGGTAGAACCCCTGGTTGGTCAGCGCGGCCATCACCTTGCCGACATCAGCCAGCCCCAAGGGCTTGGCCGGATCCAGCTTGGTCATCAGCACCAGCTCGGGACGCCCGAATGCGCTCAGCAGTGGCTCGGGAACACGGGAGAAATCCTCTCTTTTTTCAACAAAAAGGTAGGTCTCGGCTTTTTTGCGACTTTTATAGACTGCACACAACATGGAAATTGATATAATCCGACGAGTTTATTGCCTCTGATGGGGGCAAACTATAACATCAGGAATTGAATAACAATAACGGATTAGCATCTCTGCCTCGGGGAAGATTCATGGTTGAGCGCGATAACGAATTGAAAGGGACCACCTTCACTATTTCTGTGTTGCATATCAGCGATGGCGAGCCTGAGCGGATACGTCAGTTGTTGGCCGAAAAAGTGGCCCAGGCACCCTACTTTTTTAATTGTGCGCCGCTGGTGATCAATGTTTCCCGACTGGAACATATTCCCGATTTCGAACAGCTCAAGGAGCTGGTGGAGTCCGAAGAGTTTGTGCTGGTCGGCATCACGGGGGCGCGCAGTGAAGAGATGAAGACAGCCGCCAAGGCGGTGGGACTGGCAGTGATGGCCTCGGGCAAGAGTCGCAAGAGCGAACCGGAACCCGAGCCTGCCCCCGCGCCAGCCGCCCCTGAGGTGGTTCCCGAGCCAGAACCCGCCCCCTTGATCCCGAGCAAGGTACATGTGGGACCGGTTCGTTCCGGCCAGCAAATTTACGCCGCCGGCACCTCGCTGGTGGTGCTGGGGTCCGTCAGTCCGGGAGCCGAAGTGCTCGCCGACGACAGCATTCATATTTATGGCACCCTGCGTGGCAGAGCCATTGCCGGTGCTCGGGGAAACACCCAGGCCCGGATCTATTGCCAGCAATTACAGGCCGAGCTGCTCTCCATCGCGGGCACATTCCAGCTGAGCGATGCATTGCCGGCAGGCCTGATCCAGCAACCGGTACACGTTCGGCTGGACAACGAACAACTCCGAATAGACCGTATCAAATAGAGTTACAAGGAAGCGAGAATGGCGCGAATCATAGTCGTTACATCGGGTAAAGGTGGCGTTGGCAAGACCACAACCAGTGCGGCCCTGAGCACCGGCTTAGCCCAGCGTGGTCACAAGACAGTGGTCATTGACTTTGACATCGGTCTAAGAAACCTGGATCTCATCATGGGCTGCGAGCGGCGCGTGGTGTATGACTTCGTCAACGTCATCAACGGGGAAGCAAACCTCAATCAGGCGCTGATCAAAGACAAACGCTCTGAAAATCTGTTTATCCTGCCCGCCTCCCAGACCCGGGACAAAGATGCCCTCACCCGTGAGGGGGTCGAGAAGATCCTGGATCAACTGGCGGAGATGAAGTTCGACTACATCGTCTGCGACTCCCCGGCGGGGATCGAGGCGGGCGCACTGATGGCGCTCTATTTTGCCGACGAGGCGATCGTCACCACCAACCCGGAAGTCTCTTCCGTGCGTGACTCCGACCGCATCCTTGGCATCCTGGCCTCCAAGTCCCGCCGCGCCGAGCGTGGCGAAGACCCCATCAAGGAGCACCTGCTGCTGACCCGCTACTGCCCGACCCGCGTCAACCGCGGCGACATGCTGAGCGTGCAGGATGTGCAGGAGATCCTGGCCATCCCGCTACTCGGGGTGATCCCGGAGTCCCAGGCGGTGCTGCGCGCCTCCAACTCCGGCGAACCGGTTATTCTGGACAAGGAGTCCGATGCCGGTCAGGCCTACGAAGATGCGGTGTCCCGCCTGCTGGGCGATGCCAAGGAATTTCGTTTTCTGGAAGAAGAGAAGAAGGGCTTCTTTAGCCGACTGTTCGGGAGTTAAACATGTCATTATTGGATTATTTTCGTTCCAACAAGAAACAGAACACCGCACAACTGGCCAAAGAGCGGTTGCAGATCATTGTTGCTCACGAGCGTTCATCCAGAGGGGGGCCGGATTACCTGCCCCAGCTCAAGCAGGACATCCTCGATGTGATCCGCAAATACGTCAACATTGATCCGGAGAAGATAACCGTCCAACTGGATCAGAAGAGTGATGAGCTGTCGGTACTGGAGCTCAACATCACCTTCGCCGATGACAAGAAGGGATGAGCTGACGCCCTATGCGTGACCCCTTCCCCCAATGAAGACCGGATCCTGTCACTGGATCCGGTTTTTTATTGGCACAAAAACAGGTCACAGCGGCTCGCCTCATCTCGCCAAGGGGTCTGCCGACCGCTAGAATAGCGCCGCCCCGCAGGCTGTGATCTGCGCCGGCACCTTTTTCTCTTTTCTGGAACAGACCGCTTATGTCTATGAATGACGAAATGCACAGCGTCGAGGAACTGCTCGATACCGCCCTTGAACTCTTTATGGAGCTGGCCTCTGACAACCTGCCGGAGCAGGAGATCGCCCGTTTCAATCAGGAGTTCAACGACCGCGGCCTGCTGGCCGAAACCGACCCGGCCGATGACTGGGAGGCGGACGTGGGTTTTGCCGTGAGCGATACCGACTATGCCGAGATCTGGGTAGGCCTTGGCAATGAAGAACAAGAGTATGAGCACCTGTTTGCCCGTATGCTGCTCTCCCGCCGTGTTGACGAGAAGTTCTGCCACATCGAATGGCTGCCCCAATAATTCCGGATCCCGATGATCCCAGCCACTATCAGTGGGAGTCTGGCCCTGACGCCGTGGCCCCCGTGCGCCCATCTGCATCGTTTGGGCGCCGGGTGTTGAGGTGGGCAGGCAAGATCGCGCTGGCCGGGCTGCTCTGCTCGGTCGGCTCGGTCGCCTTGCTGCGTTTTATCGATCCGCCGATGTGGAGCTGGCGTATCGAGCGGGCTCTATTTCCGCCCGCCAAAATCACCCAGGTACGCCATCAATGGGTAGATCTGGAGTCCATCTCCAAGGAGCTGCAACTGGCGGTGATCGCCGCCGAGGATCAGCGCTTTGCCGATCACAACGGCTTTGACATGGATGCCATCAACGCCGCACTCAAGCACAACCAGCACAGCGAACGGGTGCGCGGTGCCAGCACCCTCAGCCAGCAGACCGCCAAGAACCTCTTTATGTGGAGTGATCGCAGCTTCCTGCGCAAGGGGCTGGAGGCCTGGTTTACCCTGCTGATGGAGCTGGGCTGGGACAAGGCCCGTATTCTCGAGGTCTATCTCAATATCGTGGAGTTCGGCCCCGGCATCTATGGCGCCGAAGCCGCTGCCCGCACCTACTTTGGCAAACCGGCCAGCCGCTTGACCCGCTACGAGTCATCCCTGCTGGCCGCCGCCCTGCCCAATCCGTGGCGTTATCGGGTCAAGCCCCCTTCACCCTATGTGCAGAAGCGCTCGGTCTGGATCCGCCGCCAGATGGGGCAACTGGGTCAGATCACCCTCAATCGGGTGCATCAGGCCGACTGATCCTCAGGGCTCATCGGGTTTCTCCGGTGGGCCCAGATGGCCGCCCACCGTCTCGCGGTGGAGTGGCAGATAGTGCCACCACCAGGCCTCGCGCCGTCGCTTGATCTGTTGCCGCCGTCCCCGCTGCTTCATCCCCTTACTCCCTGCCAGATGATCCGCGCCTTAACCATACTCCCCCAACGGCAACTTGGACAGGCCAGCCACGCCCGGCGCACTGGTCTGGCCGCCACAGCCAATAATTGTTACAGTAGCGAACCTCGATGTATCTGGAGTGATTTCATGGAACAGCGTACCCCGGATCAGCTGGTCGAATGGGCCTATGATCAGTTTCTTGAGCAGGCCGCCGATATGCTGGCCCCCGAACAAATAGTCGACATCACCCTGGAGTTTGAGCAGCGTGGCGCCGTGGAGGCGACTCTGCCCAATGCCGACTGGTCGACCGAGCTGGGTGAGCCGGTCGATATGGAGCGCTGGGTCGAAGTGTGGGTCGGTTTGCTGGATCATCAGGATGAGTTTGAGGTGATCTTCGCCACCTTCCTGCTGCCCCGTCTGCTGACCGAAGATCAAGTGCATGTGCGCTGGCATCGCCAGCAGCAGGCATAAGAAAGGCGCCATCGGCGCCTTTCTTGTTTCTATGCTCTTTTATTTCTGCTCTCTGCTAATCCTGCGCCGCGATAGCCTTGGCCAGACAGCGGCGGCACCAGCAAGCGCTGGCCTCCTGCATCGGCAGTACCGGCAATTGACTGCACCAGCACTGCGCAATGGTCTGACCGGCAGAGACGGCGCAATAGGCCGGTTCACCACAACCCGGGCAGCGGTGGGTGCTTTTCGAGCCATCCAGCTCGGCCATCACCGCCAGCTGGGCCTTGCTATCCATCGCCGACCAGTGGCCGATCTCGCTCAGGGTGCGGCCACAACCAAGGCAAAGCCCATCTTTCGCCTTGCAGAGACCAACACAGGGACTCGGCATCTTATTCGCTATCCTGCGCCTGCTCGCCTGCTTGTACCTGCGCGGCACCGGCGTCGGTCAGGGTAATGGCATTGTCTTCGATGACAATCTTGCCCTGCTTATAGAGGCCGCCGATCGCCTTCTTGAAGGTGCCCTTGCTCATGCTGAACAGCTTGTAGATGAGCTCGGGTTCGCTCTTGTCACCCACCGCCAGACTGCCGCCCTGCTTTTTCATCCGGCTCAGAATGCGTTCACCAGCGTCATCAACCCGCGCCAGACCCGGCTTTTGCAGGGTCAGATCCAGCTTGCCATCTTCGCGCACCTGCTTGACCCAGGCGGTTTGCGGCCGACCGGTCATCACCCGGCCAAACACCTCGTTCTTGAACAGCATCCCGGGATACTGACCGTTGACGATCACCTTGATGCCAAGGGGCGAGTGCTCCCCCGGTAGCGCGGTCACTTCGTCACCAACCTTGAAGTTGCTGCCGGCCGGGGTCAGGAAACGCTCGATGCGGCTGGTGCCGACCATGCGCCCTTCGTTATCCAGTTGCAGACGCACCAGATAAACGTGGCCCACCTGCATCGGCTTGTTCTGCTCGCGGCTGGGCACAAACAGATCCTTTTTCATGCCCCAGTCGAGGAAAGCACCAATCTTGTTGGCATTGACCACTTTCAGACCGGCAAATTCGTCCACCATGGCAAATGGCTTGTCGGTGGTGATCACCGGTTCGCAGTCGGCATCCAGATAGAGGAAGACCTGCACGCTATCCCCCTCTTTCACCCCTTCCGGCAGTTGACGCTTGGGCAGCAGCAGTTCACCGTACTCATCGGCCGCAAGCCAGGCGCCGCGATCTTCGAGTTCAACAACGGTGAGGGTGTTCATCTTGCCAATCTGTATCATGGTGCTCTCTTTTTTCATTACCCGGATGGGCCAATTGATCATGGCCCCTATGGGCGCGCATGTTACCTCAAGAGCGGTGATCCGGCCTAGTCCCCAAGCCACCACGAGCCGCCCTTTCGCCCCTATCTTATCCGCCAATGGTGATTAAATCGCCAAGCAGGCGGCCATTTGCTGCAAATAACCCCACTTTTAGGTAGACTTCGCGGCTGTTCAAATCCAGAGGAACTGTCGATGAACCCATCCACTCGTACCCGCCATCTTAATCAATGGATCCAGAGACACAGCGATCAGGACATGACCTACCCGGCCCTGCACGGTTTTCTCTGTGCCCGTCTGGTGGGGCCAGAGACCCCTGACTGGCAACGCCCGCTGGCTGGTCTGCTGGAACAGGATGCTGAGTTGGATGAAAAAAGCGCAGAAGCCCTCAACCACCTGATCGCCGAGCTGGAATCCCAAGCCGACGACGCCCAGCTGGCCCTGCCGAGCCAATGCCGCCTGCCCAGCGATAACCCCGAGCAGGTGTTCGAACAGAGCCACCCCCTCGGTCAATGGTGTTATGGCTTCAGCATGGGTTTTGCCACCTGGCCCAAGCCGAAGGATTTGAACGACCCGACCACCCAGTACCGCTTCAGTCTGGCCGCCGAGCTGAGCCTGTTTCGCGACAAGCAGATGGCCCAGATGCTCTATAGCGCAGCCGCCAGCGAACTCCCCTTTGTCGAGTTCTGCAAACACCAGCGCCAGAATATGAAAACCGCCCTCAACCAGTTGCTCAACCTCGACCAGTATCAAGCCGCCCCCAGCGCTGATATGGCCCTCAATGGCGAGCAGGCCCAACAGTGGCAGACCTGGTTCGAGCTGGCCGATAGCTGCCGCGATCATCAGGCCCGCCTCGGCTGGTTCGAGAAGATCATCGCCGATGCCACTCCGCTGTTTGATGACGCCTTCTGGCAGCAAATCGCCGGCCACGGCTGGAGTGCCCCCGAGCTGCGCCCCCTGCTGGCCGCCAGAGCTGGCAGCGCCGACTGCCTGTTGCGCCTTGGCAAGCTGGGCGAGGCCAAAGCGGAGTATCTGGCGCTGCTGACAATCTGCATGGCCGATGAGCTGGGTTGCCGCTACAACCTCTCCACCCTCTATGCACTGCAAGGGGATTGGCAGGCGTTGGCCGCCCTGCTGGTGCGCTTCGATGAAGCCTCCAGCTGGTTGCTCTATAACAAGGCGCTGATGGTCTTTGCCACCGAGGGTACCGAGGCAGCCAAGCCCCATCTGCTGGTCGCCATCGAGGCCAACCCGCACATTCCGGCCTGCCTGCTGGGTCAGCGCAAGCTGCCCAAACAGGAGCCGCAAAGCTGGCAAGCAGGCAGCCGCGACGAGGCCGCACTCTACGCCATCCACACTCGCGAGGCCTGGCTCAAGCAGAACGCCCTCATCTGGTTGCGTAAAGGCTGAACAGCGTTGGCTTAAAATCCCGTCGGTCAGACCCGGTTTTTCCTTGAGGGCGTGCGCCACCGCACATTTCATCGCAACCGGGTCAGACAAATCAGCTTGAGTTTCGTATCATCAATGTCAAAGTATCAAAAGAAACTGCATCTGATGCAGCCGTCACAGCAGGGTGTAATATGTCAAAAATCATAGCGTTACTCGCTCACTACCCGCCCTATCAGTTGGTACATGCCGCCGAGATGCTACGGGATACCTTCGAACAGTTTTATGAACAGCGTTACCAGCTGACCGTGCCCCAATGGCGCCTGATGATGGTGCTCGGCCCCAACTACCCCATCAGCCAGAAAGAGCTGGTCGAGGCGAGCGGCATGGACAAGGTGCGCATCTCCCGCGAGATCCGCCGTCTGGTCGAAAAAGGGATCATCTTTACCGAGAGCAGCGAGCAGGATAAACGCATCAGCCTGGTCTCCCTCACCAATGCCGGGCTCGCCCTCTTCCTGCAACTCAAGAGCGAAGCGGGCAGCTGGCAACATACCCTGACCGACTATCTGCCAAGCGAATCCCGCGAGGCGATCCGTCAGCATCTGCACAGCGTCAGCGCCGCCATCGAGCAGCTGCAATCACTGGATCGGGAGAAATAATCATGGATTTGAAAAAGTTCGCCACCATGGACATCAACATGCTGCTGAGCGTCGTCAATATGCAGCTGCGTGATCGCTATGACGATCTGGATGATCTCTGCAAGGCGCAGGAGATCGATCAGGCTGCACTGGAAGCGCGGCTCGCCAGCGGCGATTTTCACTACCAGCCAGCGCAGAAACAGTTCAGATAAAGAGAGCTAGCGGGATCGGGATCACAGCGCCAGTGATGGCGCTGGCTCTGCGGTAAAAACCTGATATGGTCTGAAGAGCCCCAACAGGGTGATGCACGGATACATCACCCTGTCACAAGAGGGCATTAAAATCGTTTCAGGTGAGCAAACCAAGGATGACCCCATGATATTGATGACCCGACAGAGCCTGTTGATCACGCTCTGTACCCTGTTGATGATCAGCCTCTTCACGCCCCACATGCCGCAAAGTACCGAACAGTGGCTGACCACCCTCTTGCTTGGCCTGCTGGTCGCGGTGGCATTGCTGCTGGTGCGCGGTTGTCGCCGTTTTATGATGGAGTAGTGACTCCGCAGGAACATCTATACCAACCGCTTGCCGCGATATTCTCTGTAGCAGCAACGTCTGTCGCATTCATATCTAGCCCAAAAACAAACGCAGCCTGATGGCTGCGTTCTTGTATCTGGCGGGGCAACCCCTGAAGAGATAACCCCTGACGGGATAGATAGCCCTTATAGAGAGAGCCCTTAGATAGCCAGAGCCTCAAGCTGCGCTTTGGCCGCTTCCATCCCCTTGCTCTGGGCATCCGGGCCCATACCCATCCCCTCGGCGTAGATGAAATCCACCTCTTTGATACCGATGAAACCGAGCACGGTACGCATGTAGGGAGTGACCAGATCGGTGGCGCTGCCGACGTGCATGCCGCCGCGGGGGCTGATCACCAGCGCACGGGTATTTTCAACCATACCCACCGGACCGGTCTCGGTGTAGCGGAAGGTGACGCCAGCACGAGCCACCAGATCGATCCAGTTTTTCAGCTGGGTCGGGATGTTGAAGTTGTACATGGGGGCCGCAATCACCACCAAGTCGCTCGCTTTGAGTTCGGCGATCAGCTCGTCGGACTGGGCGATCACCGCCAGTTGACGCTCATTGAGGTTATCACCACCACGCAGGCCGGAGGCCAGCTCGCCATCCAGCACCGGCAGGTTGAGGGCTGCCAGATCACGCACGGTGACGGCATCATCCTGATGGTCAGCCAGGAAGCCGTCGATCAGGGCGTTGGATTGGGAATATTGACCCAGGATGCTGGATTTGAGTACGAGGATATTGGCCATGGTGAAACTCCATTTGGTTGTCGGTTGAACAGCGTTGCTGTCGATGGAGGTCACTCTAAACATTGTGCTTATTTGCTGATAGCGAAAATAGATGCTCAACTTGTTCAAAATTTTTGATGCAAGGCCACTTCCTCGCCAGCCAGCCCTGCGACCGCGCTTCAACCCTTGGCAGAACAAACGATTGCCGTTATGATCCGCCGCACTTTTTTCCAGCGACCCGGATCCCATGATACCCTCGCGCAGGCACTCTCCTCTGGCCGGTGCAGTCTGGATGATGGTGGCAGGACTCTGCTTCGCCGCCGTCAACAGCCTGAGCCAGTATGTCAGCTTCAAACTCGGCCTTGCCTCTACCCAGGTCGCCTTCCATCAATACCTGATCGCCCTGATCTGCCTGCTGCCCTGGCTGGTTCGCCATGGCCTGCGCCAATCCCTGATGACCAATCAGTTCCGGTTGCACCTGTTGCGGGTATTGCTGGCGGTGATCGGCATCCAGCTCTGGCTCTGGGCACTGGCGTACCCCGTCCCCATCTGGCAGGGGATCGCTCTGCTGATGACCTCACCGCTGTTTGCCACCCTGGGTTCCGCCCTGCTGCTCAAGGAGCAGGTGAGCCGCGCCCGCATTCTGGCCACCCTGGCGGGCTTTGCCGGCGCCATGCTGATCCTCGCACCCTGGACTGACGAATTCAACTGGGCCTCCCTGCTGCCGGTGGCGGCGGCGCTATTCTGGGCAGGTTACTCCCTGATGGTGCGCTATCAGGCAGCCAACGAATCATCCCACACCATCGTGGTCTACCTGCTTATTTTTAGTACCCCGTTCAACGTCATGCTGGCACTGCCGGAGTGGCAGTGGCCGAGCGAGAGCCAATGGCTGCTTGTAGCCGCCTCCGGTGTGTTGACGGCACTGGCCCAGATGTCCATCGCTCGCGCTTACAGCGTGGCAGAGGCCTCCTTCGTGCAGCCTTTCGATTTTGCCAAGCTGCCGATGAACGTGCTGGCGGGCTGGCTGGTATTTGGCTGGGCGCCCCCCGGCCGTCTGTGGCTTGGCGCCGCCATCATCATTGGCGCCATTACCTTGCTGACCCATCTGGAGCAGCGCGCTCACAAACCCGTTTCCTGAGGTACGCCATGCGTGCCTCTTTTTTTGTCCGCTATTCGTGCAATAGCGGCCATTAACAGTGACCATCGACATCAGGAGAGATCGTATGTTTGGAACCGCAACCCGCCCCGGCGCCACCCGTGCCCTGCTGCTGGGCTCCGGCGAACTTGGCAAGGAGGTCGCCATCGAGTTGCAACGGTTCGGGATCGAAGTGATCGCCGCCGACCGCTACCCCAATGCCCCCGCCATGCAGGTGGCCCACGCTGCCCACGTGCTGGACATGCTCGATGGCAACGCCCTGCATGCCCTGGTTGCCGAGGTTAAACCCGACCTCATCATCCCCGAGATTGAAGCGATTGCCACCGATACCCTTGCTGCCCTTGAGCAAGAAGGGGTCAAGGTAGTGCCCAACGCCCGCGCTACCCAGCTCACCATGAACCGGGAAGGGATCCGCCGCCTCGCCGCCGAGACCCTGGGTCTGCCCACCTCACCCTACCGTTTTGCCCAAAGCAAAGAGGAGTTTGTCGCCGCCGTCGAGGCTATCGGCCTGCCCTGCGTGGTGAAACCTGTGATGAGTTCGTCCGGCAAGGGACAGAGCGTACTGCGCGATCTCGCCAAGCTTGATGAGAGCTGGACCTACGCCCAGGAGGGTGGCCGCGCTGGCCGTGGCAAGGTGATCGTCGAAGGCTTCGTCCCCTTCGAGTACGAGATCACCCTGCTCACTGTACGCGCCGTCGATGGCATTCACTTCTGCGAGCCGATCGGCCACCGTCAGGAAGATGGCGACTACCGCGAATCCTGGCAGCCGCAGGTGATGAGCGAGCTGGCGCTGGCCCGATCCAAAGAGGTAGCGGCCAAGGTGGTCGAGGCCCTCGGTGGTTACGGCCTGTTCGGGGTCGAGCTCTTTATAAAAGGCGATGAAGTGTGGTTCAGCGAAGTCTCGCCGCGTCCCCACGATACCGGCATGGTGACCCTGATCTCTCAGGATCTCTCCGAGTTCGCCCTGCATGTGCGCGCCATTCTGGGGCTGCCGGTCGGCACCATCACCCAGTACGGGCCGAGCGCCTCCGCCGTGGTACTGCGCGAAGGGCACAGCCAGAATATCCGCTATCAGGGGATTGGTGAGGCATTGGCGCTGGTGCCGGGTGCCCAGCTGCGGCTGTTTGGCAAGCCGGAGATCGCCGGTCGCCGCCGTCTTGGCGTGGCGCTGGCCCGCGCAGATGATTGCCAGGATGCGGTGGAAAACGCTAAAGCCGTGGCCGCCAAAGTCGAAGTACTGTTCTAAGGGCTTTTTTGCCACAGCAAAACAAACGTTTGCCGATGTGATCGGGCGCAAGGGGCATGGCAATGCCCCTTTTGCATTTCCCCGTCAGGCTTATAATCCCCTCTTCAAATTTGTCAGGAGTACAAGATGTTAGCTGCCGTGATCTTCGATATGGATGGTGTTCTGATCGACTCGGAACCCTTTTGGCAACGGGCCCAGATCGCCGTTTTCTCCGAACTAGGTCACCCCCACACCGTCGAGGATTGTGAGTCGACCATCGGCGTGCGCATCGATCAGCTGGTCGCCCACTGGTATCGCCTGCGCCCGTGGAGCGGCCCGACTCAGGAAGAAGTGGTGCAGCGCATTCTGGATCAGGTCAACGCCCTGATCCTCTCCGAAGGTCAGGCCAAAGCCGGTGTGCTGGAAGCGCTCGACCTTATCGAGGCCCGCGGGCTGAAAGTGGGTCTGGCTACCTCCTCCCCCTTTGCGATGGTAGAAGCGGTGCTCGGCAAACTCGGCATTCGCGATCGCTTTATGGCGGTTCACTCTGCGGAAATCGAGCGTTTCGGCAAACCGCACCCGGATGTCTATATCCACGCGGCCGAAAAGCTGGGGGTCGAGCCCGTCCATTGTCTAGCCATCGAAGACAGCTTTACCGGCCTGCTGGCGGCCAAGGCGGCCTCCATGACTGCGCTGATCGTGCCTGATCCCGCTTTAGTGGGTGACCCACGCTTGGCCATCGCCAACTACCAGCTCAGCTCGCTGGCCGAGCTGAATGCCGACATGTTGGCCAGCTGGGTCAAGTAGCGCCTATCGGCGTCTTGCTGCGCTCGCGTTCTCATATCCGCAGGGGGCATCCAGCCCCCTGTGATTGCCAAACAACTGTTGGCAATTCCCCTCTTTTCACCAGTCATTCGCAACCAGACTGTTCCTCTCACACACGACCAGTCCAACCGGTTGCACCTTGCCATCGCTCAGGCTTGATCTCTGTCATAAACGTGCGTTTGCTCGCGGTTAACCCCCTGCAGCCCGACTAGAATCAGGGTAGATAGGCGGCCTCAGGGCCCGAGGAGGTTATCATGATCGAGTACACCAGCAAGCGCATCGTCTGCCCTCACTGTGGCCACCATACCCGGGTCGAGCTGGATGCCAGCCAGGGTGATCAGGAGTTTTACGAAGATTGCATGGCCTGTTGCAATCCGATCCACCTGCGGCTCCACCGCGACGAAGCCCGCGACTGCCTGCAACTCTTTGTGGATGCCGACGACGAGCAACTGTTTTGATTGCGAGTCACAAAAGGCCGAGCAGCTGTTTTGCCTGCAAGTCGCAAAGAGCTGAGCAGATGTTGTGACTGCGAGTCATAGAAAGTTGAGTGGATATTTTCACCATGTAAAAAACAAGGGCCTGCACACTGCAGGCCCTTGCTTATGAGGCGATTGAAACCGAGCCGTTTCCTTTCAGTGACCCCCGCGCGCCGCCAGTACCCGCTCCACCGTATCGACGATGGCCTGGGTCTGGGGATCGATCTCGATATTGGTCTGCCAGCCAGCCTTGACCCAACCCAGGTTGGTGCGGGCCAGGGTCTCGGGGATCAGGTGGACGCAGAACTCCCGCTCGCGCACCTCGCCGATGGTCAGACTGATGCCGTCGATGCCGATGTACCCCTTGGTCAGCACATATTTCATCAGCTCGGGAGCAAGGCGATACCACACCTGACGGTTGTTGGGGGTATCGATCACCGAGGTAACCTCTGCCATGCCGATGATATGGCCGGACATGGCATGACCGCCGATCTCGTCGCCAAAGCGGGCAGCCCGCTCCACATTGACCTTGTCCCCCACCTGCAGCTTGCCGAGGTTGGTCAGGCGCAGGGTCTCCTGCATCAGATCGAAGCTGACCAGCTCACCCTCTACCCGGATAACGGTCAAGCAGCAGCCGTTGTGGGCGACCGAAGCGCCGAGGGCCAGCCCTTCCCCCCACTCCCGGCTGGGCATGCGGATCACGTGGGTACGAAATGAAGCACTCTCTTCAATGGCGACCAGCTCGGCCACACCTTGCACAATTCCG
>NZ_CAWNZT010000136.1:0-15784 GCF_963878965.1 Aeromonas sp. HMWF015
CTAAATTACTCAGTAAAATGGGGTCGTATCTCCATATTACTTTTTTGTAACCTATTTTATCTGACAGTTCACAAAAGGTTTTTATTGCTCTGTGGGGCTTTGGAACATTATTTTCGAGAATGCTTGGGTAACCGGTTATTGTATATTGGAAGTAATATTTATGACCGATGTTATCAAGTTCATCCAAGTGCATCATGAGCATCAATGGGTTTCTTGTCCAAAACACGATGGCATCAACTTCATTTGGATGTAGGGATACTCGTTTTATTTGGTGTGCATTAAAAGGATTTCTTGTGAGTAAAAAACCTGCGCGTACCCTGTTCATAAACCATGGCGTATAAAAAGCTGGAATATCCGTCCTTCTGCTCGCGCTTATAATCATATCTATTTCCTGTATTCAAAAACTATTGTGCTCCCTGTATTCGTCAGGGGTGTAACAGTCAGCCCCGCAGGAATTTGATAGATTATATTAGGTTGGTTGATATGTGTCCAGTTTCTCCCTTGATAGCCATTGAAATAAAATTTGTTTGATACGCTGAATAGATGAGCTACTGAGCTATCAAATAGATCTCTTCCAAAATCCACATGATTAATATCATTGAAAACAAGAATGGAATTTTGTGGCATTGTAGTTGTTATTGCATTTTTCAGCGTTGAAATAAATGAGGTTGCCATCTGATTTCTCAGGAGAGTTGAGAAAACCTTCCCGATAATTATTATGTCAGCATTCTGGAGATCGATATTAGATGATATGTCACAATTTATGAAGTTGATGTTATTACCATGTGGCCTTATTGTTCCCCAGTGGCTACTGATGTCGTAGCCAGTATAATTAACATTGCAGTTGATTCCATTGTCGATACAATATTTTTGTATGGCGTAATAATCAGGAGCGAAGCCACATCCCAAAGATTTTATACAAACATTATCGTTATTTATTAGAATGTTTTGGATGAGCTGAGATTGAGATATATAGTGGTAATACTCACTTATATATGATGCTCCATAATTTAATGCGTAATAATTCATTTTTTTATCGCAATTATAAGTGTCGGGTCTTGTATGGAAGTCACTCCATAGTTCGTTATAGCAATTACACATATGCCCGGGGGTAGTGTTACAGCAAGGGGCGTTTCGCAAAAAATTATTGCAAGAAATTATTTTTTGATTAAACATGAAAGTAAATCCATTCTTAATGACCGATTAATATTGACTCCTATTTTTTCTTGTAAGGAGTCGATTCTACAGTTGGGTTGCTGAATCCGCTTCATTCACCTTTCTCGGAGGGGCGGTTACTTCACTCAAAACCACGCTACCGCCCGTGGATTACAGCTTCCAATATGCTCCATAGATCAGCAAGGGCTTGGCCCATCGCAGCAATAGGCACCGGATGGCTATGTTAAGCCAATCGAATCTGGTCTCACCAGTCAAAAATTGACGTAACTATCAGGAATATCTGCGTTTTATGCGCCAGCTCAAAAAATAGCAGCGGCACGATACAGGATTCCCATGGCCCTTGATTTTATTGGGGTTGGCGGGCGTGGGTTGGAATAGGGTGGCTGGCTTGCCGCTAAGGAGGAGTTGGCTGGGGTCAATCCCGCTCCGCCAATCGGCGCTATAGTGCGGGCGATGGTTGCCCTGTGCTCCGCTCCCAAGCTGGCGAGGCGGAGGATCTGCGGCAACAATCAGCTGTTGCCATCACAGCCATTTGCAACACATCGTCATGCAAATATGACCATGCAAACACATCACCAGATAGAGAGGAGATCTTCCATGAAGCGTACCATCCTGTTCGGCCTGCTCTGCGGCAGCGTGCTGCTGGCCAATCCGGTCTTTGCCAACGACGCAGCCCAGTTACAGTGCGAGGCGCAGGCCGCGGCCAAAAAACTTAACGGCGCCGCCAAGACCAGCTTTGTCGGCAAGTGCGTGAAAGATGCCGCGGGTGCCGCGACCGGCGAGTGCGAGAAAGCGGCCGCCGACAAAAAGCTGGCCGGTGCGGCCAAGAACAGCTTTATCCAGAAGTGCGTGAAGACGGGCGCGGCAGTGGATCCGGCAGCCAAGTGCGAGAAGGCGGCGGCCGACAAGAAGCTGGCTGGCGCGGCCAAGAACAGCTTTGTCCAGAAGTGCGTGAAGGATAGCGCCGCCAAGTAAGGCATTTTCTCATCCGGTGTGTTTGCGGGGGGCCATCAGGCCCCCCGCGCTTTTTGCACGCACTGATGGCGCAACGCACAAGCCTTGTATCGGGGCAGCAATAGCGACACTATTGACTCCTTTTATGGGTTCCGCAGAGGCGCAGCCATGACTTGCCGTGACCGGACGAGGCGTTGGCGAGCCGCATCCGTGCGGGATTAGGCGCGATAAGGGAGCAAAGCAGGATGATGAAAGGGATGGAATGGCGCTGGCTCAATGAACCGGCCCAGTGGCACAAGACCAGCGATGGCTTGCAGGTGGTGACAGACCAGCAGACCGATTTTTGGCGCAGCACCTGGTATGGCTTCGAGCGCCACAGCGGGCATCTCTATGGCTGCGAGGTGGCGGGGGAGTTCACCTTTCAGGTCTGCGTCGAGGGGGAGTTCACCACCCTCTACGATCAGGCGGGGCTGATGCTGCTGCAAGACGATGCGCACTGGCTCAAGGCGGGGATCGAGTACAACGATGATCAGCCGATGATCGGCAGCGTACTGACCAATCCGCGCTCTGACTGGGCCACCGGTATTTTTCCCGGCAACCCGCGCCGCTTCTGGCTGCGGCTGACCCGGCTGGCGGACTGTCTGCGCCTGCAATACTCCACCGATGGCAAGGTGTGGCCGCTGCTGCGCCTCGCCCCGTTCCCGCCAAGCGAACGTTGCTTTATCGGGGTGATGTGCTGCACACCGGAGCGGCAGGGACTGGCGGTGCGTTTCTCTGATTTGCGCCTCACCCCGCCCCTTGGCAAGGCGCTGCACGACCTCGGCTAGCAGTTTGTCGCCAGTAGTTGTTAAACAAAAAGCGCCATCAGGCGCTTTTTGTTTAGTTACGTTGAACGCTATCGACTCAACATGCGGCGTGTGTACCCATGGCAGGGTTAGCCAATCAGGCTGGCCCACAGGTCATATTCGTCGGATTCGTCGATCCGCACCTTGACCATGTCGCCCGGCTTGAGGCCGGTTTCGCCGTTGAGGTAGACCAGTCCATCGATCTCCGGTGCATCGGCAAAAGAGCGGCCAGTGGCACCCTCTTCGTCCACTTCGTCGATGATAACGGTCATCTCCTGACCCACTTTACGGGCCAGCTTGCGGATGGAGACCTGCTGTTGCAGCTCCATAAAGCGCTGGAAGCGCTCTTCCTGTACGGCTTCCGGTACCGGGTCCGGCAGCTCGTTGGCCAGCGCCCCTTCGACCGGGCTGTATTTGAAGCAGCCGACCCGATCCAGCTCCGCCTTGTCGATGAACTCCAGCAGCATCTGGAAATCTTCCTCGGTCTCGCCCGGGAAGCCGACGATAAAGGTGGAGCGCAGGGTGATCTGCGGGCAGATCTCGCGCCACTTCTGGATCCGCTCCAGAGTGCGCTCGACCGAACCTGGGCGCTTCATCAGTTTGAGGATGCGCGGGCTGGCGTGCTGCAGCGGGATGTCGAGGTAGGGCAGGATCTTGCCATCGCGCATCAGCGGGATGACGTCATCCACATGCGGGTAGGGGTAGACGTAGTGCAGACGCACCCAGATATCGAGCTTGGCCAGCTCTTCGCACAGGGCGACCATGCTGGTCTTGACCGGCATGCCGTCGTAGAAACCGGTGCGATGCTTCACATCGACGCCGTAGGCGGAGGTGTCCTGGGAGATCACCAGCAGCTCCTTCACGCCAGCCTCTTTCAGGCGCTTGGCTTCGGCCAGCACGTCGCCGATGGGGCGGCTCACCAGATCCCCGCGCATGGAGGGGATGATGCAGAAGGTGCAGCGGTGGTTGCACCCTTCGGAAATCTTCAGATAGGCGTAGTGGCGCGGGGTCAGCTTGACGCCGTGGGCCGGTACCAGACTGGTGAAGGGGTTGTGCTGCGGCTTCTCCACATATTTGTGGACGTGACCCAGCACCTCTTCGTAGGCGTGGGGGCCGGTGATCTCGAGCACCTTGGGGTGGATCTCGCGGATCTGATTCTCTTTGGCGCCAAGGCAGCCGGTGACGATCACCTTGCCGTTCTCGGCCAGCGCTTCGCCGATCGCTTCCAGCGACTCCTGCACGGCACTGTCGATAAAGCCACAGGTGTTGACGACGACCAGCTCGGCATCGTCATAGCTGGGCACCACGTCGTACCCTTCGGTACGCAGCTGGGTCAGGATGCGTTCTGAATCGACCAGGTTTTTGGGGCAACCCAAGGAGACGAATCCTACTTTGGGGGCCTGTTTTGTGTTGGACATCGCTCAATCACTCTTAGGTGGCTCTTCTTTAAGGGCGCGGATTTTACCGGAATGGTTAACCAAAAACTATACAGCCAGCATGGCAGAATCGAACAATATCTCCGACCAGGCAAGATTGCGCCGCACGAGCAGCCGGTTATGGCGCGCCCTTGGTAGGGCTATTGCCTCTGCCGTCCGGGCTTGTTGTGGGGATGCTGCTTTGTTGATTTTTCTGTCAATTTTGACGCTGTGGCGGGGAGTGCGTCAAAGGGAGTCACTATACTTCCATCACGGGGTCCCGTTGGAGAAGGCGATGGAAAGTTCATTTGGCGAAAAAATGCAGAGCGTACATGCCACGCTCAGGCAGCGCTTTGACAAGCTGAGTCGGGTGGCCATCGCGATTTACGATCCCCATACCGATCAGCTCAAGACCTTTGCCCACAGCACCGAGGGGCCCTCGCCGCTGGTGCAGTATGAGGTGAAGCTGAGCGATGTTCCCTCCCTGAGTTATCTGGCGGAGCACAAGCAGCCCCGGGTGCTCGGCAATCTGGATGCCCTGCGTGGCTCTGCGTCGGAGCACAGCCGCAAGGTGCTGGAGGCGGGTTATGCCTCAAGCTATACCGAGCCGCTGCTGTTCAACAGCAAGCTGTTTGGCTTTCTGTTTTGCGATGCCATGGAGCCGGGATATTTCGAGGAGCCGATCCGAAGCGAGCTGTCGGCCTATGCCCAGGCGCTGTCGGCCATCATTGCGGTGGAGTTTTTCTCCATCCAGACCCTTGGCGGCGCGCTGACCACTGCGCGGGAGTTCAGCCGTTATCGGGATGAGGAGACCGCCAACCATCTGCACCGGATGTCGGCCTACTCCCGGCTGATCGCCAAGACGCTGGCCCCGACTTGCGGGCTGAGCGATGAGGAGGTGGAGTTTATCTACCTCTTCTCCGAGCTGCACGACATCGGCAAGATCGCGGTGCCGGATGCCATTTTGCTCAAGCCGGGCAAGCTGACGCCGGAAGAGTTCGAGATCATGAAGATCCACCCCGGCAAGGGGCGGGAGATGATCAGCCTGATGATCAACGAGTTTGGTCTCGATGGCATTCACCACACCGACATGCTGACCAATATCATCGCCAGCCATCACGAACGCTTCGACGGAACCGGCTATCCGCTGGGGCTGGCGGGGGAGGCGATCCCGCTGGCGGCGCGCATCGTGACGGTGGCGGATGTGTTTGATGCCCTGACCAGCGAGCGCCCCTACAAGAAGGCATGGCCGTTCGAGACGGCGTTTTCCTATCTGGAAGAGCATGCCGGCAGCCAGTTTGATCCCGCCTGTGTCGCCGCGGCCCTGCACAACAAGGCCGAGTTTTATGCCATCTATCAGCAGTATCAGGATCCGGCCTGCTCTGCGAGCGTGGCGGCCAGCGGCATTGAGCCGGGTTGAGCATGTGTGATGAGCTTAAGGGGCAATACGGCGGATCAAGCATGACGAGGAATAAATAGAGAGGGAACACCAGCAGGTGCCCCCTCTCTTTTATGCGTCTCTCGATTCCACGCGCCCTTATTTTGCCGACCTTGTATCTGCGGCTATGGCGACTGCGGTCAGGTTACTTTTTGGGCGTCGGCTCGCTGATCTGATAGAGGTGATCCGCGCAGGCACTGGAGCAGCCACAGGGGCGCACCTCTTTATCTTCCCGTTTCTGGGCAAGCTGATATTGGCGCCACCAGATGATGGCGCCCATGGCCAGGATCAGCACAAACGAGGCGAGCAGGCTCAACAACCAGATGGACATGATCTCTTCTCTTTGATGGTGATGACATGCATGGCGATGGCATCAGTGATGATGGCAGCAACCGCCCTGCTGGTTGGCGCCTTCACTGCCGTGGCAACAAGTATGGCCTTGTCGTGAGCTCTCTGCCTGATTGCCACTACTGGCGCAACAGTGATTGGAGCCACTGTTGCAATCACCGTGGCAATTCGCATGGCTGTGGTCTGCGCCGACGGGCTGGATGGCACGGATCGCAGATTTGCTCTGATGACGTCGAGATGGGCGGCCCTGACTGGCCTCGGTAAGAGGTTGCAAATTGGTGGGGGCCAGCAGCGCGGGCAGCGGCAGGCGGGCAGAGCGACACTGCAGCACCCGGATATTGGCCGCCAGCAGGCGCCCCAGCATTCGCTCGCCGATATTGCGCACCACCACCTGACCCACTTGATGATGGGCGAGGGCGTCGAGCAGCGCTTGCTTGCCGTGGCAGCCTTCGGCGGCGGCCGGGTTGGTCAGGGTGGCGATGACGTTCCCTTCTGGGTTAAGAATTTGCAGCTGCTCGGCACGGGTAAAGTGGCCAGCCAGCAGCCCCTGACTCAGCATCAGGGCGCTGTTGCTGGGGTTGGTGGTCATGGTTGTAACAGCATTCATGTCGGCTCTTCTCCACTGGTTGGGTGGTCGGGCTCGGCGGGTTGCATCATCAATGCCTTGCCCAGACTCAGACACTCCACCACCTTGTAGCGCCCTTTTTTCAGGATATTGGCCAGGGTCTGGCGGGAGACCCCCATCACCAGGGCGGCCTCCTGCTGCTGCATTCCTTGAAGGTCGACGAGGCGCAGTGCCTCGAACTCGTCAGGGGCCAGCGTGACCTGTTCCAGCTGATGCATGGGGCGGCCGTTGGGTTTGAAGCAGCTGTTGGCGGGGCGGCCACAGATCTGGCGGGCAATCTTGGGTCTTGGCATGGTGGCTCCTAATTGGCATAAGCCATTTATACGCCCATATGTAGCATATGCCAATAATTTTGTCGGGTGTAGAGAGCTGCGCCAGTGCTATTCATGGTAGAGGGGGGTAAAGAGGGGGAGGCGGAATACGTACAAAGGCTGTGAAGGTGGCAGAAACGATGCAGGCCCGAACAGAGGTTCGGGCCTGCGGTTTTGCAGAGGATGGTCGAGCTATCCCGGCGAGCTTACGCCTGTTCGGCCTCGGCCACGGGGGCTACGCTCTCGCTGCCATTGGCGAAGCGATCCGCCCACAGGGCAATCACGCCGTCACCGGTGACGTTGCAGGCGGTGCCGAAGCTGTCTTGCGCCAGATAGAGGGCGATCATCAGGGCGATGGAGGCTTCACCAAAGCCGAGCATGGAGGTGAGCAGGCCCAGCGCCGACATCACGCCACCACCCGGGGCGCCCGGGGCGGCGATCATGATCACCCCCAGCATCATGATGAAGGGGAGCATGGTCTCGATGCCCGGAATGGCCAGATGCTCGGAGAGGAACATCACCGCGGTGGCACAGGTGACCAGGGTAATGGTGGAGCCACAGAGGTGAATGGTGGCGCACAGCGGCACGGTGAAGTTGGCGATACCGTCGCTCACCCCGTTGTTCTTGCTCGACTGCAGGGCGACCGGAATGGTGGCAGCGCTTGACATGGTCCCCAGCGCAGTAAAGTAGGCGGGCAGCATGTTCTTGATGAGCTGGGCCGGTGAGCGGCCAAGGGCCAGACCGGTGCCCACGAACAGCACGGAGAGCCAGATCCAGTGCATCAGGATCGCCATCACCAGTACCACGCCGAAGGTTTTCAGGGTGGCGAATACGGTGCCTTCCACCGTCATCTCGACGAAGACGCCGGCGATGTAAAACGGCAGCAGCGGAATGATCACCTTGGCCAGCAGGCGGTCGATGATGTCACGACCCTGATCGGCGACTCGGCGCAGATCGGTGGCCTGGGTGGCGCTGATGCCGATGCCAAACACGAAGGCGGCGGCCAGTGCCGACATCACGCCAAACAGCGGCGGGATCTCCAGATTGACGTAGGAGGTAAGCTTGATAGCCGTGGCCGTGGTGGGCTCGGCGGCGGTGGTGAACTGCGGGATCAGGTGGCTCGCCACGGTAAAGGCGAACAGCCCCGCCAGAATGGTGGAGCAGTAGGAGAGGGCCACGGTTTTGCCCAGCAGCTTGCCGGAGTTTTTCGGCAGGCTGGCGATGCCGCTCATGATAAAGAACAGAATGATGAGCGGAATGGTGAAGGTGATCAGCTGACCTATCACTGTCTTGGCCGTAAACAGCACGCGCGCCACCCACTCAGGGGCGTAGAGACCGAGCAAGAGACCGGCAAGGATGCCAGCAATGAGTTTCAGGACAAGTTTCATAAGGAAATCCGGAGTTGGTTGTATTGTCTGTTTTGTTATTAAATTTGATATTAATCACACTTTTTAACACGTAAGCCGTGTTATGTCTGCCTTTTCTGCGTTAACTCCGAGTTAAATATTGTCGAAAGCCAGGATCGCCGACTAGCTGTCGGCTTGGCGTTGAACTGGAAAATCCGTGATGAATTAGCCCGTTAGGTGGCCTGATGATCGCCACGCAGCAACATGACGTACTGGTTGACGTGTTGACTTGAGGAATCTGACGTACTGGCTGATACGGCTTCCATCGGCGCCAGTTGCAGCGCTATCCCGGATGTGGTGACCAGTTGCTGTAGCTGAGCGTGAGTTATCTTGCCGTTTGGGGGCAGGGGGAAGCAGATCGGAGCGCCCGCTTTGAGCAGGGTCGCCAGCTGTTGCAACAGTGGGACAAGGGTGGCCACGTCGCCATCAAGCGGGCGGCTCAGCCAGATGCCATCGTAAGGGAGCACCGAGTGCATCTTCGCCAGCGGGCAGACCCGCACAGCTTGCCCGGATTGCTGCGAGGCGACTTTGGCGTCGGCCAGTACCGCTTCACAGGCAGTGATCACATACCCTTCTGCACGCAGCCAGCAGAGATCCTCCCCCATACCACATTGACCATTGAGCAGGTGAGCACCGGGTTTGAGGCGTGCCACAAAGGCAGTTCGGACGTGGGTGTGCTGGTCGTTCAATGGCCAGGCAGCGGGGATGGCGTCAGAGTGTGGCACAGGGGTTACCTCAAGCAGGGGGCGCACAGGGTAACAAATCGGGGCCTGACTGCCAAAGCGCGCAGTCAGGCCCCGATTTGGAAGTGTGAGAGTTGCTGGAGCCGGTTAGCGGCCGCAGGCAGGCCCGTGGGGCTGGGCCAGCATGGTGAACATGCTCTCTATCAGGAAGGCTGATTCGCCCTGCAGGTCTATCCGCCCCGGAAAGTGGAGCCAGTTGATGATGTAGCCATCCAGAGTGCAGTGGAGCAGGGTGGCGGCGCGCTGCAGGTTGAGGTTGGCGGGCAATTGGCCCCGTCGTACCGCATTGGCCAGGGTGGTCTCCAGGTCCCGAAAGAAGTTGGCGGACTGGCTGCGGATATGTTCGCGCAGTGAGATGGCCTCCCCCTCCAGCGATTCGAGATTGAACAGGATGGTGAACATCTGCCGCTGGGCCGGATTGTGAATGAAGCTGTGGAGTACCCCTTCGAAGAAGAGGCGCAGTTGCCCCAGCGGATCCGGCTCATCTGGATTGAGGCAGGCATCGAGCTGGTGGGCGAGGGGGCTGCAGAGCTCCTGCCAGAGCGAAATGAAGAGTTCATCCTTGTTCTTGAAGTGCCAATAGATGGCCCCGCGGGTCAGGTCTGCCGCCCTGGCGATGTCGGTCAGGCTGGTCTTGGCCAGGCCCTGAGAGCAGAACAGATCCAGCGCCGTGCTCATGATGTGGCAGCGGGTTTGCTGCGCCTCTTCTTTGGTTCGTCTGGCCATCGAAATTTGTGCCTCATGCAAGCAAAAAGTCACTTACATACATTTATGAATGTATGTATATTGCCTCATCTTTCGACTATTTACCAACAGGGCCCATGCGGCCCTGATTGTTCATTGACTGGCAAAGGCTCAGGTGTTTCATGCATAAACATATTCTTGCTCGTTCAGTTGGTCTTGCCTTGCTGGCTACAGGCTTGTTGGCAGGTTGTGGTGACAAGGGGGGCGCACCCCAGGGACAGGGCGGCATGCCGCCCGCGGCGGTCAACGTGGTGACCCTGCAGAGCGGTCCGCTGATGTTGACCACCGAGTTGACCGGTCGCAGCGCCCCGTTGCGGGTGGCCGAAGTGCGTCCGCAGGTGAGCGGCATCATCCTCAAGCGCCTCTTTACCGAGGGAAGCGATGTGAAGGCGGGCGACCTGCTCTATCAGATCGATCCGGCTGTCTATCAGGCGGCAGTCGCCAGCGCCAAAGCCAATCTGGCCAAGGCCGAGGCCAACGAGCAGAGTGCCCGCCTCAAGGCGCAGCGCTATCAGGAGCTGCTCAAGGTCAAATCCATCAGCCGTCAGGACTATGACGACGCCGACGCCAGCTGGAAGCAGGCCAAGGCGGAGATCATGGCGAGCAAGGCGGCCCTGCGCACTGCCGAGATCAATCTCGGTTACACCCGCATCACCGCCCCCATCAGTGGCCGCATCGGTAAATCCGCGGTGACCGAGGGGGCGCTGGTGACCGCCCAGCAGGCTGATAGCCTGACCGCCATTCAGCAGCTCGATCCCATGTATGTGGATGTGCGTCAGTCCACCGCCGATCTGCTGCGCCTCAAGCGACTGGTCGCCGAGGGCAAGTTGACCCAGGACGAGCAGAAGGGGGCCAAGGTGACCTTCCAGCTGGAAGATGGCTCCACTTATGGCGAAGAGGGCTCGCTGCAGTTCTCCGATGTGACCGTAGACGAGACCTCCGGCATGGTGACCCTGCGGGTGATTGTGCCCAACCCTCACCAGCTGCTGCTGCCCGGCATGTTTATGCGCGCCACCCTGCAAGAGGGGGAGCGGGCGCAAGGGCTGCTGGTGCCGCAAACTGCCGTGACTCGCACCCCCAATGGTGGCGCCACCGTGATGGTGGTAACCGCTGACAACAAGGTGGAGCTGCGCAACGTGCAGCTGAGCCGGGTCGTCGGCAGCAACTGGGTGGTGGAGTCAGGGCTCACCTCCGGCGAGCGGGTGATCGTGGCTGGCTTGCAGAAAGTACGACCGGGCGCCGTGGTCAATCCCGCCGAGCAGGGGGCTGATGCTGCGCCTGCTCAAGCTGCGTCCAACACCCCGGCCAACAAGTAGGATGGAGTAGTCGCTTCATGGCTCGATTTTTTATAGACAGACCCATTTTTGCCTGGGTGATCGCGCTGGTGATCATGCTGGCGGGTAGCCTGGCCATCATCAAATTGCCGGTCGCCCAGTATCCGAGCATTGCGCCGCCCGCGGTCGGTATTTCTGCCAGCTATCCGGGCGCCTCCGCCAAAACGGTGGAAGACTCGGTGACCCAGATCATCGAACAGAACATGACCGGGCTGGATCACCTGCTCTACATGTCCTCCCAGTCTGACTCCGCGGGGCGGGTGTCGGTGACCCTCACCTTCCAGCCGGGGACCGATCCCGATATTGCCCAGGTGCAGGTGCAGAACAAGCTGCAGCAAGCGATGTCGCTGCTGCCGCAAGAGGTGCAGCAGCAGGGGATCCGGGTACAGAAGACCTCCAGCAGCTTCCTGATGGTCGCGGCGTTCATTTCCAGCGATGGCAGCATGAACAACGACGACCTGGCGGACTATGTGGTCTCCAACATCAAGGAGCCTCTGAGTCGTCTGGACGGGGTAGGGGATATCACCTTGTTCGGCAGCCAGTACTCCATGCGGGTCTGGCTCGATCCCAACAAGCTCAACCGGGTGCAGATGACCCCGGGGGATGTGCAGGCGGCCATCAAGGCGCAGAACGCCCAGGTGGCCTTCGGCAAGCTGGGCGGCACACCGTCGGTAGAAGATCAGCAGTTCACCGCCACCATCATGGGGCAGACCCGTCTCTCTACCGTGGAGCAGTTCAACGACATCCTGCTGCGGGTGAATCAGGATGGCTCCAAGGTACGGCTGAAAGATGTGGCCCGGGTCGAGCTGGCGGGCGAAAGCTATGACGCCGATGCGCTCTACAACGGCCAGTCTACCGCCGCGGTCGCCATCAAGCTGGCGACCGGCGCCAACGCGCTGGATACCGCCGAGAAGGTGCGTGCCAAGCTCAATGAACTGTCGGATTACTTCCCGGCCAACATGGAGATCGTCTACCCCTACGACACCACGCCGTTTGTGAAGATCTCCATCGAGGAGGTTGTGCAGACCCTGATCGAGGCGATCTTCCTGGTGTTCTGCGTCATGTATCTGTTCTTGCAGAACTTCCGCGCTACCCTGATCCCGACCATTGCGGTGCCTGTGGTGCTGCTCGGTACCTTCGGGGTGATGGCGGCGTTCGGCTTCTCCATCAACACCCTCACCATGTTCGGTATGGTGCTGGCCATCGGTCTGCTGGTGGATGACGCCATCGTGGTGGTGGAGAACGTGGAGCGGCTGATGAGCGAGGAGGATCTCTCCCCGCTGGAAGCGACCCGCAAGTCGATGACCCAGATCACCGGCGCGCTGGTGGGGATCGCCTTGGTGCTCTCCGCCGTGTTCGTGCCGATGGCCTTCTTCGGCGGCTCGACCGGCGCCATCTATCGTCAGTTCTCGCTGACCATCGTCTCGGCCATGGTGCTGTCGGTGCTGGTGGCGTTGATCCTGACACCGGCCCTTTGTGCCACCCTGCTCAAGCCGATGAAACATGGCGAGTTTGGTGCCAAGCGCGGCTTCTTTGGCTGGTTCAACCGCGCCTTTGATGCCGGTACCAACCGCTATCAGAGCGGTGTGCGCAAGGTGATCAAGCAGGGCGTGCGCTACAGCCTGATCTACGGTGCCATGCTGGCGGTACTGGCAGTGCTCTTTATGCGGATGCCCACCTCCTTCCTGCCGGAAGAGGATCAGGGGGTCATCATGTCCATGGTGCAACTGCCGGTGGGGGCCACCAAGCAGCGCACCGAGGTGGTGCTGGCGGACATGCGCGATTACTTCCTGAAAAACGAGAAGGATAACGTCGATTCCGTACTGACGGTGGCGGGCTTCAGCTTCGCCGGTAGCGGCCAGAACAGCGGTATGGCCTTTATCAAACTCAAGGACTGGAGCGAGCGCAAGAGCCCGGATCGCAGCGCCAATGCCATCATCGGCCGCGCCATGGGCTATCTGTTTAGCATCAAGGAGGCGCAAGTGTTCGCCTTCAACCTCCCTCCCATTCCTGAGTTGGGGACGGCGACCGGTTTTGACTTCTTCCTGCAGGATCGCGGCGGTATCGGTCACGACAAGCTGATGGCGGCACGTAACCAGTTGCTCGGCATGGCGGCGCAGGATCCCACTCTGGTGCGGGTACGCCCGAACGGGATGGAAGATACGCCACAGCTCGATATCAAGATCGACTACGAGAAAGCGCTGGCGCAGGGGCTATCCATCGCGGATATCAACAACACCCTGGCTACCGCTTGGGGCTCGTCCTACGTCAATGACTTCGTTGATCGTGGCCGGATCAAGAAGGTCTACATGCAGGCGGATGCCCCCTTCCGGATGAACCCGGAAGATCTGAAACTCTGGTATGTGCGCAACAGTGCCGGTCAGATGGTGCCCTTCTCCGCCTTTGCCAGCACCGAGTGGAGCTTCGGATCGCCTCGTCTGGAGCGTTACAATGGCGTACCGGCGATGGAGATCGTCGGGGAAGCGGCGCCCGGCAAGAGTACCGGTGATGCGATGGCCGCTATCGAGCAGATGGTGAAACAGCTGCCGGAAGGGGTGGGCATCGAGTGGACCGGGCTCTCCTTCCAAGAGCGGCAGGCCGGTTCACAGGCGCCCGCGCTCTACGCCATCTCCTTGCTGGTGGTGTTCCTCTGTCTGGCGGCCCTCTACGAGAGCTGGAGCATTCCGTTCTCGGTGATGCTGGTAGTACCGCTCGGGGTGTTGGGGGCCATTGTGGCTGCCACCCTGCGCGGGCTGGAGAACGACGTCTACTTCCAGGTCGGTCTGCTCACCACCATAGGCTTGTCGGCGAAAAACGCGATTTTGATCGTGGAATTTGCCAAAGAGCTCTACGACAAAGGGATGGGCTTGGGTGAGGCGGTGGTGGAGGCGGCGCGTCTGCGTCTGCGCCCGATCCTGATGACCTCGCTCGCCTTTATCCTCGGGGTGTTGCCGCTGGTGATCAGCTCCGGCGCGGGCGCCAGCAGCCGTAACGCTATCGGTACCGGTGTGATGGGGGGGATGATTAGCGCCACCGTGCTGGCCATCTTCTTCGTGCCGCTCTTCTTCGTGCTGGTGATGCGCTACTTCACCAAACACAGCAGCAAAGAAGCGCGCCTGACCCATGCCCATGAGTCAAAACATGACTGATGGCACTGTTCTTCTCAGTTAACTTGCGCGGCCAGAAGATGAAGATAGTGTCAGGCCAAATCTGACCAGCAATACAAATGGGGCAACCAGTATGGTTGCCCCATTTTTGTTCCAATCAGTTAGATCAGGTTGATTTTTGAACGCACTGGGGGTGGGGTCATACAGCTCTTCTGGTTTTCTATCGAATCTTGGTTAAAAACGAGATGCTGAAACATTTTTTGGTGTGCAGTCTTGTTGGAATCGAGATAGAATCTGCCGTTCTATCGGGCTGGTACTGTGCGTTTTTTACCATGAAAAGTTCTGTTTCGTAGTTTTACACGAAATGAAAACATGGTGATACGCCATCAAAACATAACAATGCTGGAGGGCATGATGACCAACAGCAAGCACAATCAGGTTAAAAGCAGCAAACTGGGGGCTGTAACCCAAGGGCGGTAGCCATAGCATTTGGCGCGAACTTGATTGAATAGTACTCATCAAGACACATTCTGGTGATGTTAAAAGACCCTATACGCGGTCTTGAATTTCTGGCTCAGCCCGCAACCGCATCCATATCAACTCCTCGCAAGAGATAACATATCTATGAAAATTCTCGTTACCGGTGGCGCAGGTTTTATCGGCTCTGCCGTGGTGCGCCATATCATCCGTGATACCCAAGATTCCGTTATCAATCTCGATAAACTCACCTATGCCGGCAATCTGGAATCCCTGGCCGATGTATCGTCAAGCGAGCGTTATGCGTTTGAGCAGGTGGATATCTGCAACCGTGCCGAGCTGGATCGGGTGTTTGCCCTGCATCAGCCGGATGCCGTGATGCATCTGGCCGCAGAGAGCCATGTTGATCGCTCCATCACCGGTCCTGCTGACTTTATCGAGACCAACATCGTCGGCACCTATATGTTGCTGGAAGCGGCTCGCGCTTACTGGAACGGTCTGGACAAGGTACGCAAGGCGGCCTTCCGCTTCCACCATATCTCCACCGACGAGGTGTATGGCGACCTGCTCCATCCGGATGAAGTCGCCCCCGGTGTGGCACTGCCGCTCTTTACCGAAACCACCCCCTATGCCCCCAGCAGCCCATATTCTGCCTCCAAGGCCTCCAGCGACCATCTGGTTCGCGCCTGGCGCCGCACCTACGGTCTGCCAACCATAGTCACCAACTGCTCCAACAACTACGGCCCGTTCCACTTCCCCGAGAAGCTGATCCCGCTGGTCATCCTCAATGCGCTCGATGGCAAGCCGCTGCCTGTCTATGGCAAGGGTGACCAGATCCGTGACTGGCTCTATGTGGAAGAC
>NZ_CAWNZT010000137.1:0-2117 GCF_963878965.1 Aeromonas sp. HMWF015
CTGTGCATCAAGGTGGAGAAAGAGGCCTGCCCGCTGGGGCTGGCACCCACTTCCAGTACCACGGCAACCTTAGTCATGGGCGATGCCCTGGCGGTGGCCCTGCTGGAAGCGCGCGGTTTCACCGCCGATGACTTCGCCCTCTCTCACCCGGGCGGTTCCCTTGGCAAGCGTCTGTTGCTGCGGGTCGGCGACCTGATGCACAGCGGTGAGCTGTTGCCCCAGGTGGGGATAGATGCCACCATCAGCCAGGCGCTGCTGGAAGTGAGCCGCAAGGGGCTCGGTATGACGGCGGTGGTCGATGGCAATGGCCTGCTGGCCGGGCTCTTTACCGATGGCGACCTGCGCCGCATTCTTGACCAGCAGATCGATATCCATCACACCCCCATCAGCCGTGTGATGACGGCCAACTGTGTTACCGTAGGTCCAGAGATGATGGCTGCGGAAGCCGTCAAGCTGATGGAAACGAGAAAAATCAACGGATTACTGGTCGTGGATGGTGACAAGCGCCCGCTCGGCGCCTTCAACATGCACGACCTGCTGAAAGCCGGAGTAATTTGATGCAAAACGTACCGACCCTCTATGGTCCGGTGACGCGCAGCCAGTTCGACAAGGCGGCGCAAATCCGCCTGCTGGTGTGCGATGTGGACGGGGTGCTCTCTAACGGCCTTATCTACATGGGAAACAACGGCGAAGAGCTGAAAACCTTCTGTACCCGTGATGGTGCGGGCATGCGAGCACTGCTCAATGTGGGGATCGAGATCGCCATCATCACCGGGCGCAACTCACGAATCGTCAGTGATCGGATGAAAAGCCTGGGGGTGGCTCATGTGGTACAGGGGGCTGATAAAAAGCTGCCTCACTTCGAAGCGCTGCTGGCCAAGCTGGGGCTGACTGCTGAACAGGCCGCCTATATGGGCGATGACACCATCGATCTGCCGGTGATGCAGGTCTGTGGGCTCGGCATTGCCGTGGCCGATGCCCATCCGCTGGTGCTGAGTCGTGCCGATATGGTGACCCGGCTTGGCGGTGGCATGGGCGCGGTGCGCGAGGTGTGTGACCTCATTTTGCAGGCGCAGGGCCACGACGATTATCAGCCTGAGGCCTCGGTATGAGCAGACAGACCCTGTTGTTTGCCCTGCTGTTTCTGGTCGCGCTGGTTGCCTGGCAGCTGGGCAAGGTGGAGCTGGTGCCTGAGAGCGCCGTCAAAATCGAAAACTATCAGCCGGATTTTGTCGCCAAAGATCTGGTGACCACCCGTTTTGATATCAACGGCAAGCGCACAGAGAGGTTGGAGTCGACCTACGCCGAGTATTATCAAATCCTCGAGCAGGCCACCTTCGACAAGCCGGTGGTCTACATGTATGACGATCAGGGTGCCGCCGAGTGGAAGGTGACTGCCGAAACCGGCGTGCTCAACACCGGTGACAACGTCATCCTGCGGGATAAGGTGCATCTGGATGGTCTGCTGCCCACCTCCTTTATCTCCACACTGGATACCCCCTATCTGGAGCTGGATCTGGTGACACAGGATGTGCGCAGCAACCGGGAAGTGAACATTCTGGGTCGGGATTTCCAGACCCAAGGGGTTGGCCTCAAGGGCCATCTGGACCGCAAATATTTTGAGTTACTGGATCAAGGCCATGCCATCTATTTCAATGAAAAACGCTAATCTGGCCCTCGCAGCCCTGTTGTTGTGTGGTGCGGTGACCGCCAAAGAGTCCGACTTTGCCGAGAAGGTCTACGTCGATGCCGTCAAACAGGTGGCCGAGATGCAGGACAACCGCATCACCTTCGAAGAGGATGTGACCATCAATCAGGGCACTATCCGGATCAAGGCTGACAAGGTGGTTGTGACCCGTTCCGGCGAGAAAGGGGCGGAGGTGATGACTGCCTACGGCAAGCCCGCCACCTTCTTCCAGATCCTGGATAACGGCAAGCCGGTCAATGCCCACGGCAACACTATCCGCTACGAGCTGAAGAACCGGCTGGTGACCATCACCGGCAACGGTCAGCTCAAGCAGGAAGATAGCCAGGTCAATGGCGATCTGATCCGCTACGACATCGTCAAACAGAAGATGATCGCCGAGAGCAAGAGCCCGAGCCAGCGGGTCAAAACC
>NZ_CAWNZT010000138.1:0-1881 GCF_963878965.1 Aeromonas sp. HMWF015
GAACCGGCCCAAGCTCACCACTTTTCTTGCTGTCGCTGTAGGTCATGGTCGCAATGGGAAGCTCCGCAACTAGCAAGTAGTCCGCCAAACCGCCCCCAGAAACAGATCTATAGAGCCGGCGTCGAGTAATATTGCTGTTGTTGGTTGGAACTGGTGACAGCCCCACAACGACGGTGGATCCCGGAATGGTGATTGTGGCCTTGCCACTTGCAGGGCCAGGAGCGCCCTCTTCACCAAGCCCAGTTACATAGGTCTCCACATAGAATCTGGTCTCATCGTCGGTAGGGTCATCATCCTTAGTGCCACTCGGTGGTGTGACAGACTGCATGTTAGGCGGAGTGGTTGGAGCCGGTACGCCAAGACGGTACCAGGCACTAGGCTTGCGGCTCCCTCCGGTCGCGATGGCGTCATAGGTTAGTTTTGGAAACTCGCCATCGGTGAAGTAAACCCGACTGTACTGATCCTGTGCAATTGGGGAGCGCATGACCTCAACCTGCTTGTTCCAGGCAAACCAGTGATCTCCGTAGTAGTGGAACAATGTCTTTGGGATGATCGGTAAGGTGCTCCCAAGCGCTTTGTCAGCCATCAGTGGTGCCACCACCCCACGGTCAAAATGACAATCCTGGGCCAAGGTGGCTGCTTCGTCCGGCAATAGATGGTCTGCCAGGCGAAGCACCATACCTCGCATAGTCACGATGTTGATCAATGGCATTGTGTTTCCCAAAAGCCAGAGATGAAAAAGCCCCGCTCGTTAGAGCAGGGCAAACGTGAGGTAGTACTAAGGCGGGAGATTTCATTCGCCATAGTCAATGCCGCCTCGGTTATTCATTATTTAGGCTGTTTATCCGGTGGCTAGTGTGACCTGAACCACTGAACCACGCCTTGCATTGAAATAACTGTAAATCGAGTTGAATGTGCCATAATCGCCCTCGATGAGGGCAGAGCCAAGGCCTGATATAGTTACCAGGATCGGTTTTGCTGTGCTTCCTTCCAAGGAAAAAAAGAGTGTGTTCGGCAGATCGTCGTAGCACATGAAGTGCTCGATATTTTTCCCTTCGAACTGACCTGTAGAAATACCTCCCATCACTCCCCTCTGATATCCCAGTTGGGTTTCATACCCCGGGCTGTATTCGCCGATTGTTAAATTCAGAACGACAGATGAACTCTTACCTGCAAGCTCACCTACATTTCGTGGAAGTGATAAATTGGCCTGGCTCAAAATATTTGACGCCCAGCGATTTGCATTGAACTCAGCGTTGGCTACGGATAACCAAAATGGCTTATTTGGTACGGCCATTAAGCGCCCCCAGCTTTTCATCCAGCTCTTTAATCGCCTCGATGACCAGTGCAACAATGCCAGCACCGGCCAGTGACAGGTATCCATCCTCATTGAGATAGACCGACTCTGGCTGCACCTCAGCTACCTCTTGGGCAATCAGCCCTGCTTCCCTCTGCCCATTCTTGGTGTAGATCCAACCAGTCAGACGCTTGAGTTTATCGAGGGCATTGTTGATAGGGGTAAATTCAGACTTTAGACGCCTGTCTGAGCGAATATAAACATCGTTGAAATTGCCATTACCAGCGGCATAAACACCGCCAGCAGTATCAATTGCGTTGGCATCAGTATTCGAAACGTGGAGTTTTTTGTTGTTATAGATGCGCACCCATGTGGTGTCGATCATGTAGACACCACCACCATAGGTTTGGTTATACCACCCAGTATCACCATTAGAGCGGAACCAGTTTTTCATATAAATGGTGCTATATGAGCCGCCATCTGACATATATGGGTGGGTATGATTGGCGGCTGCTAACGCAGGTTTGTTGGTTATCTCAGTCCAAGTCGGCCAGCGGGTTGCTTGCGTTGGTACACCAGTCAGG
>NZ_CAWNZT010000139.1:0-2962 GCF_963878965.1 Aeromonas sp. HMWF015
AGCTCCATCGGCATGCGCACTTCGGGCACCACGTTGCGGCCGCATTGCTCGCAGGCGCTGATCACCACCTTCTGCCACTGCTCGCGCTTCTTCTCCAGTCGATCGGCCGGCAGCTTGACGCCGCAGCGCTCGGAGAAGAGCGGGGTGATGCAGGTGACGCCCAGCTCCACCGATTTTTGGATGGTGAAGTCCATCTTGTCGCCACGGCTGATCACCTGACCGAGGTGGATGGCCAGCGGTGACTCCACCGATTGGACGTCGCAGCTGTCGATGGTCACTTCCACCGACTTTTTGCCGACGCTGGCGATGGTGGCGGGATATTGATTGCCATCGCCGTTGAACAGCTCGAGTTGCTGGCCCGGCTGCATGCGCAGTACCCGGCCGATATGGTTGGCGCCGTCTTCCGACAGGGCGATGGTCTGGCCAACTTGCAGGGTGGCCGGTTCATAGATACGTGGAATGCGCATGGCTGCTTGTCAGTCTCTTGCTTGGAAACCCTTTATATCCTGCGGCGAGCAAGGCTCACGCGGCAGTGGGTAAGGGCTTCATGATAGGAGGGGCAATCCCCCTCCCAGTTCAAATAGGGTTATTGGCACTGCTTTTCAATAAAGGGATTGGTATTGCCCTGCAGCTTGCCGATGCGGCGATTGCGCTCGCACTCCCAGCCTTCTGCCGGGTACTGGCGATCCCAGGCTTCAAAGAGTTTACGCTGTTGCGCTGCCAGACGCAGCCCATACTGCTGGCTCATGTAGAGGTAGGCGCGGGCAATCTGGCCCCGTACCGAGCCCTTGGGCGGCTGCACCCGACGATCCTTGAAATCCACCAGCATCTGGCACTGACCGTACTGATCCGGCTTGCCGTTCCAGTCGGAGAAGCGGTAGTTGGCCCGATCGCCGTTCACCTCGCCAATGGCGGGGAAGAGGTTGTGCATGTCCCCCTCCATCTTGTTGAACTCGGTGCTCGCTTTTTCGCAGTTTTTGCGGCCGCCATCCTGCCAGCACTGCAACTGGTGGCCGAACTCCCAAGCGGGGACCACGTGTTCCCACTCGATGCGGGCGGCGCGCTTGGCCTGCTTGCGCGGCTCATAGCCGCAGCTGGCCAGATCCGGGCTCATTTTCTTGCCCTGATAGTCGATGTCACAGCCGCAGTAGAAGGTGGTGACCGCAGGCTGGCTGCGATAGAGCTTCACCAGATCCTGCTTGGCTTCACGAAAGGTCTGGGCGTGCAGGGGTGCGCTGAGCAGCGGCAAACCGGCCAGCAGGGTCAGGGCGAGGGAGGAGATGAAACGCATGGGATTCCTTGCAAACGGGGTGATTGACGAACGATGGCGGGCACCCTACCACAGGGGCGCGACACAAGCTGGCTTACTGCTCTGGCTCCGGCCGTTCCCGCTCCAGCGGTTGCTTGCAGCGGCGGCAGTGGTAGCGGGCTTCGCCGCGCACCACCTTGTTGTGACGGCGTATCGACAGTTGATGCTGCTGACAGTGACAGCGATAGGGCACGGTGCGCTGGGCCAGAACCGCCAGATCGAAGCTGTGGGTAGTTCTGGGCTCAAGGCCGAACACCTCCCGCATCACCGACTGCCACTGGCGGCCGTGGGGCAAGACCCGGCTTTTGCCGCGACCTTCACCCCACAGGGCGTGTACCAGCAGATGGGCCACCTCGTGGGGCACGACCTCATCCAGAAACGCCTGCTGATTGGCCTGATAGAGGGCGGGATTGAAGCGCAGCTCCCAGGTTTGCAGCCGCGCCGATCCCGCCGCCCGGCCCCGCATATTGCAGTAGATCCGCGGGCGGGGGAAGGTGCGGCCAAGGCGCGCCTCGGCCTGCACAAAGCAGGCTTCTACGCGTTGTTGCAGCAGGGCGACAAGCTGGGCAGGGGTGGCAGACATCAACATCTCGTCAGATAGCGGATAAGCAAAAGGGGAGCCAGGCTCCCCTCTTATCACAACAGCGAGCCTTACAGGCCAGCGGCGGAACGCAGCAGTTCGGCCTTGTCGGTCTGCTCCCACGGGAACTCGTCGCGACCGAAGTGACCGTAGGCCGCGGTGGCCTGATAGATTGGGCGCTTCAGATCCAGCATTTCGATCAGACCATACGGGCGCAGTTCGAAGTGCTCGCGCACCAGCTTGACCAGCAGCTCCTCGGCGACCTTGGCAGTACCGAAGGTCTCGACGCTGATGGAGGTCGGCTCAGCCACGCCGATGGCGTAGGAGATCTGGATTTCACAGCGATCGGCCAGACCGGCGGCAACGATGTTTTTGGCAACGTAACGGGCGGCGTAAGCAGCGGAGCGGTCAACCTTGGACGGATCCTTACCGGAGAAGGCGCCACCACCGTGACGAGCCATGCCGCCGTAGGTGTCGACGATGATCTTGCGACCGGTCAGACCGCAGTCACCCATCGGGCCGCCGATAACGAAACGGCCGGTCGGGTTGATGAAGTATTTGGTGTCCTTGTTGACCCACTCGGCCGGCAGCACCGGCTTGATGATCTCTTCGCGTACCGCTTCAACCAGATCTTTGTGGCTGATGGATTCGGCATGCTGGGTAGACAGCACAACGGCATCCACACCGATGATCTTGCCTGCGTCGTCGTAGGCAAAGGTCAGCTGGCTCTTGGCATCCGGACGCAGCCACGGCAGGGTGCCGTTCTTGCGCACTTCAGCCTGACGCTTCACCAGCAGGTGAGAGTAGGTGATGGGGGCCGGCATCAGCACGTCGGTTTCGTTGGTGGCGTAGCCGAACATCAGGCCCTGGTCGCCCGCGCCCTGCTCCAGCGGATCGCTGCGGTCAACGCCCTGGTTGATGTCCGGGGACTGCTTGCCGATGGCGTTCAGCACGGCGCAGGAGTCGGCGTCGAAGCCCATGTCGGAGTGGGTGTAGCCGATTTCACGTACGGTATCACGCACGATCTCTTCGATATCAACCCAGGCAGAGGTGGTTACTTCGCCGGCCACCAT
>NZ_CAWNZT010000140.1:0-1071 GCF_963878965.1 Aeromonas sp. HMWF015
ACCGTCTCGAACTGGAAAAGCCCTGCATCGATGCTGAAGACGAGTGCTTCAACACCGAGTGGTCTACCGAGTTCACCCTGCCCAAGGCGTTTGACGAGTATCTGAAAGCTTGGTTTGCCCTCTACCTGCTGGAGGAGGTGTTCGACCCGCGCCTCGACGGAGAGGCCAAGTCCTTCATCTTCAACATGAGCGTGGGTTACAACCTTGACGGCATCAAACAGCCACCGATGCAGCAGTTTATCCACAGCCTGATGGATGCCAGCAGCAGTCCGAAATTTGCCGAGTACCAGCAGGTGGTACGTGACCTCGTGGCCGACGAGCAGTTTATCGCCGAGCTGGGACTGGGGGGGCGCCGCGATCGCCTGCAACAGCTGGTGGAGCGTATCCCGGCCAATCTGGTGCACGGCGTTACCCTCTCTACCATGCACGGCTGCCCACCGAACGAGATTGAGGCCATCTGCCGCTACATGCTGGAAGAGAAGGGGCTCAACACCTTCGTCAAACTCAACCCGACCCTGCTCGGCTACTCGCGGGTGCGCGAGATCCTCGATACCTGCGGCTTTGATTACATTGGTCTGAGCGAAGAGTCGTTCGACCACGACCTCAAGCTGGATCAGGCCAAGGCGATGTTGACCCGCTTGATGGCGCTGGGGGCCGAGAAGGGGCTCACCTTCGGGGTCAAGCTCACCAATACCCTTGGCACCATCAACCGCAAGGGGGCGCTGCCGGGGGATGAGATGTACATGTCCGGCCGGGCGCTGTTCCCGCTCTCCATCAACGTGGCGGCCGTGCTGTCTCGCGCCTTCGATGGCAAGCTGCCCATCTCCTACTCGGGCGGTGCCAGCAAGTTCAACATCGCCGAGATCTTCGAGACCGGTATCCGTCCCATCACCATGGCCACCGACCTGCTGAAACCAGGCGGCTACCTGCGCCAGATCGAGTGCCTCAAAGAGATAGATGCGTCGGACAGCTGGGGCATGAGTCAGGTGGATGTGGCCAAGCTGGAGGCGCTTGCCGCCAAGGCCCTCACCATGGATTACACCCAGAAGGAGTGGAAGTCCGAGGATCGCA
>NZ_CAWNZT010000141.1:0-9016 GCF_963878965.1 Aeromonas sp. HMWF015
ATGATGAGGGAGGGCAGGATCAGCCGCCACTCGCCAGCCGCCCCGAAGGTGGCACAGCAACCGGCAAAGGTGCCGGGAATGTAGCCGAGCCACTGCTGCTTGGCCTGCACGCACATCAGGGTTGCGACCACACCTGTCATCACGTAACCCGCCACGCCCGCCCCCCACAGACTGTCGCCATGGATCAGCAGCAGTGCCCACAGCATGCCGCTGGTGTTGCAGAAGATGGTCTGCAGCAGCGCCTTGTAGCCGCCGCTTGACGCGAAATAGCTGGTGCAGCCGAGAAAGCCGACCCAGGAGATAAGGCCGAACGCGACGGCAATCCAGCCCCAGACGGCGGAGAGAATTCCAGTGGTGATGGCGATGGCGATCAGTGGGCTCATGGGGCGACTCTTCAGTTGGCTTCGCAAAAGGGGCAGCCTACCCCCGGCAATCGGGGCGGCAAGCGGGGGCCGAATTGTGTGTGATCTTCATCACCCTTTTCAACTCAGGAATACGCTTGCGCTCGCGAAAAAAATTCATTGGTGACCGGCCTGACAGTCGGCCATAGTTGGAGGCCCTGTCCTGCTCATGGAGTGAGTCTGATGGCGCCAAATGTGATCGTTCCCCTGCTGGTGTTCGTAGTCCTGTTTCTGGTCGGCACCATGGCCAAGGCACTGCCCCTGCACCACATGATGTAAATTTGTGTGAAATAAAAATCTGCCGGGGCGGGTCCTTATCCATACTGCCTCACTCAGCCCCGGGAGTTTTTCATGTTGATCAAGCGTCGTACCGCCCACCCCCTCACCGAACAGGATGTCACCCCGGAAGCCGTCTATCAGGACCGCCGCCTTATTCTCAAAGGGCTGGGTCTGGGCGCAGCCACCCTGGCGTTTCCCACTCAGGCGGGAGTGCTCGACCTGCTACGCGGCAAAGAGGATGCCCCCCAATTAGCTACCAAACCGCTCAACAGCAAGCCTGCCGAGCGCCCGGCCAATCTGGTGCTGACACCGGAAGAGAAGGCCACCAGTTACAACAACTTCTATGAGCTGGGCACCGACAAGTCCGACCCGGCTCGCAACGGCCATTACCTCAAGCCCGAACCCTGGACCCTCAAGGTGGAGGGGGAGGTGGCCAAGCCCTTTACCCTCGATGTGTGGGATCTTATCAACAAGAGCGAGCTGGAGGAGCGGATCTACCGGCTGCGCTGTGTCGAAGCCTGGTCCATGGTACTGCCCTGGAACGGTATCTCGCTGGCAGAGATCATCCGCCGTGCCGAGCCCACCAGTCGCGCCAAGTTTGTTGCCTTCGAAACCCTGTTTGATCCGAAACAGCTGCCGGGTCAGGCCTCCAGTTTGGGGGGCGGCATCGAGTATCCCTACGTGGAGGGGTTGCGTATCGACGAGGCGATGCACCCTCTTTCTTTCCTTGCGATGGGGCTCTATGGCAAGACCCTGCCCGCCCAGAATGGCGCGCCGATCCGGCTGGTGGTGCCGTGGAAGTACGGCTTCAAGAGCATCAAGAGCATCGTTTCGATCCGGCTGGTGGAGGAGATGCCGCCGACCACCTGGAATCTGCTGGCTCCCAACGAATATGGCTTCTACGCCAACGTCAATCCGCAGGTGGATCATCCGCGCTGGAGTCAGGCCAGCGAGCGTTTCATCGGCGAGGGCGGAGTGTTTGGCGCCAAACGTCAGCCGACCCTGATGTTCAACGGCTATGGTGACGAAGTCGCCTCGCTCTATCAGGGGATGGATCTGCGCCAATGGTACTGAGATTGAAACCGGCCCATATCAGCGGTTTGCGGGCGCTGGTGCATCTGGGCTCCCTCTGCTTCCTGCTCTGGCTGGTTTTTGCCATTCCGGCAGGTCTGCTGGGGGGCGATCCGGTGCCCGAGCTTATCCACTACCTCGGCAAGGGGGCGCTCAATCTGCTGCTGCTCACCCTGCTGGTGTCGCCGCTGGCCAAGCGCTGGCGGCAGGGGCAGCTCATCAAGCTGCGCCGCCCCCTCGGGCTCTGGTGTTTTGTCTGGGCGCTGCTCCACTTCATGGTGTGGCTGGGGCTGGATCTGCAGTTTGATTGGGGCCTGATTGGCGGCGAGCTGGTCAAGCGCAGCTATATCGTGGTGGGGATGGTGGCCCTGTTGCTGCTGGCCGCCCTCAGCATCACCTCGCTGCCCGCATTGCAGCGCCGCATGGGCGCCGCATGGCAGAAGCTGCACAACTGGGTTTATGCCATCGCCCTGCTGGTGCCGGTGCACTACTGGTGGTCGCTCAAGAGCGGTTGGGGGGAGCCTCTCATCTACCTGCTGCTGGCCTGCGCCCTGCTCTGGCCTAGGCGGGAGAAGCTGCTGCGCCCCATGCGGGGGCGCTGGAATGCAAAAGAGGCCTAATCGGCCTCTCGTTGTTTGATCTCGCCGGTGTAGGCATCGACGATGAGATGCACCTTCTGATCCTGGCGATTGAGGGTTTTGACCTCGAATTTGTCCCCTTCCAGCTCCACTTCCCGAATGTCGTGATACCCTTGCGCCAGCAGGAGTTTGACCAGCCCGGCCATGTCGAGACGGCTCTGGGCCGCCCAGCTTGTGGCACTCAACAGGCAAAGGATCAGCAGGAAACTGCGCGGGATCATATTCATTCCGGATTCATGGCTGGCAGACTATAAACGCCATTATGTTAGGTTTTTGGAGATGAATCATCCATGAATAGAGCGCTCCCTCTGCTTGGGTTATTGCTGCCGTTGCTGGCACAGGCGGTCACGCCTGATGAAGCCATGCTGCAGCAAGCTGTCCATGAGGGACGGGTTCGGCCCTTCCATGAAATGATGGAGGTGGCGGCCAGATTGCCGGTGCGGGTGTTGCGGGTGGATCTGGGGGAAGAGGATGGTATCTGGCTCTATGAACTGCGAGTCATCGATCGGGAAAACAGCGTGATCAAGGTAGCCTATCGGGCCGACAACCTTGAGCTGGTGTGGGCCAAGGGCCACCATCTGGAGCGGCTGTTCGAACCGCCCAAGCCCCCGGTCGAGGATGATGAATAACCCCTGTGTGGAAGCCTGTTCATGCGAATTCTGATTGTTGAAGACGAAAAAATTCTGGCTGGCCAGCTGGCCGAACAGCTGCGCCTCTCCGGCTTTGTCACCGACCTCTGCCACGACGGCAACGAGGCCGGTTTCCTCGGTGAGACCGAACCCTACGACGCCATCATTCTCGACCTCGGCCTGCCGGGGCGCGATGGCCTCAGCGTGCTGAAAGAGTGGCGCAGCAAGGGGATCGATACCCCTGTGCTAGTGCTGACCGCCCGTGGTCAGCTGCACGAGAAGATTGAAGGGCTCAACGCCGGTGCCGATGACTACCTGACCAAGCCGTTCCAGGTGGCCGAGCTGGTGGCGCGTGTCCATGCGCTGGTGCGCCGGGCGGCAGGCAACGCCAGCTCCATTCTGGAGATCGGCGGGGTGCGGCTCGACATGGCGGCGTCGCAGGTGTGGTACGAAGGGACTCCCATCAAGCTGACTGCCCACGAGTTCCGGGTGCTGGGTTACCTGATGCAGCATCGGGGCAAGGTGGTATCGCGCAGCGAGCTGATCGACCACATCTATGCTCAGGATTTTGACCGTGACTCCAATACCGTGGAGGTGTTCATCGGCCGGATCCGCAAGAAAACCAACCCCGATCTGATTGAGACAGTGCGCGGCCTCGGGTACCGGATCAACGAATGAGGCTGGTGAGAACCCTGCGGGGGCGGCTGGTCGCCATCGCGCTGGTCTGGTGCGGGCTGTTTCTGTTCGCCACCGGTTTCAGCCTGCAGACTATGATGCGCAACTACTGGCAGGAGGCGGAGGCCGACGGCCTTCGCCTGCAGCTCTATGATCTGCTCTCCCGGCTGGAAGTGGCCAAAACCGGCCTGCCGGTGGTCACCGGTTCCCTCTCCGATCCCCGCTTCAATCAGCCTTACTCCGGCTACTACTGGCAGTTGGAGCTGGGCCGCGATGTGGTGGGGCGCTCCCGTTCCCTGTGGGATACCAACCTGAAGAGCGATGGCCTCAAGTCCGCCTTTGGCGATCCCGACCTCTTCGTCGGCAAGGGGCCCAACAAGGAGCCGCTGCTGATCATGACCCGTACCGTGCTGCTGCCCGGTTCGGATCGGGTGTTCACTCTGGTGATGGCCAAGGACAGCAGCGCCCTGACCCAAACCCTCAACAAGACCCGCATCAGCCTGTTCCTCGGTCTCGGCTTTGCCGCCGCCGGTCTGGTGCTCGGCTTCATGTTCCAGATCGTCTACGGCTTGCGGCCGCTGCACCTGCTGCGCCGCGAACTGGGGCGGGTTCACGAGGGTCATCAGGAGGGATTCCGGCTGCGCTATCCGCTGGAGATCCAGCCGCTGGTGGAGGATATCAACCGGCTGCTGCACCACTACGGCGAGCTGCTTCAGCGGGCGCGCTCCCACACCGGCAATCTGGCCCACGCTCTCAAGACGCCGCTCAGCATCATGCGCAATCAGGTGGCTCAATTGCCGCCGGAGGATCAGGCCGCCATCGGCGAGCAGCTCGACCAGATCCAGCGCCATATCGATTACCACCTCGGCAAGGCGCGGGTGACCGGTGCCGCCAAGATCCTCGGGGTCTCGACCCCGGTGCGGGCGCGGGTGGAGTATATCTGCCGCGCCTTCTCCCGCCTCTATCCGGGCAAGACGGTGGACTTGCAGGTGCCGGCCGAACTGGCGGTCGGGGTGGAGGAGCAGGATTTCGACGAGATGGTGGGCAACCTGCTGGAGAACGCCTTCAAGTGGTCTGCCAGCGAGCTGCGCATCTCCAGCGCCGAGCTGGGTGGCTGGATCACCTTGCGTATCGAGGATGACGGCCCCGGCATGAGCGAGGATCAGATCGCCAAGGCGGTGCTGCGCGGGGTGCGGCTCGACGAGAAGGTACCGGGCTCGGGCCTGGGTCTCAACATCGTCTCCGATCTGGCGGAAGCCTATCGGGGCAGTTTCATCATGGGCCGTGCCGAACTGGGCGGTCTGGCCGCCTCCCTCTCGTTGCCCAAGGTGGCAAGAGTCGAGAGCTAGGCATAACATATGGCATTTGTTTTAGCCTGAGGAAGAGAAGCATGACCGACGATCCGTGGGCACTGTGTCACCTTGACGATTCGTTTGATGCCTCTGTGCTGGGGGTCAAGGGCGCTCAGATCCAGTGGTTTGAAGACAGGGATGGCCTGATCGCGTTCCTTCTGGAAGATTTTGTCGACCTGCTGGCCGATGTGGGCGAGCTGGACGAGGAGCAGACCGAGCAGGCGCGCGAGCGCTTCACCCTGCTGGTGGAGCAGAGCTTCGACGATCGCACCCTGATGGATGCCATCAATGATCTCGCCTCCGGCCTGCGCCGCATCGCCTGGTTGGGGCCGCTCTCGGAGCTGGCCGAGATCAGCGACGAGTTTGCCTCCGGCCTGCGCCGCTATTTCTGGAGCCAGTACGACGGGGACGAAGATGACCCGGACGCCTGGGTGCCGGAAGAGCTGTGGCTGCAGCTGGTTGAGTGCGCGCAGGAGTATATGGAGGAAGGGGAGTTCTAAACCCATCCCCATGCCTGCGCTTTGGCAGACAGATAAAGAAACGGCGCCTTGATGGCGCCGTTTTTATTGGGTGGCAATCGCCTTAGCCGTTAGCCGGTACCGCGTGGGCGGTGTTGGTCAGCACCGGGCCTGTGTACTTCTCGATCTGCAGCTGGGCCATATGGCCGCAGTTGCCCTGCGCCAGACTGGACGAGCCTTCGTCGAAGGTGAGGCAGTTGACGTTGCCGTTCTTGCAGATGCTGCCCGCTTCGCCCGGCTTGGCCGGGTCATACCAGGCCCCTTCACAGATCCGCACCACCCCCTGGCGCACATCCTCGGAGAGCAGGGCACCCACCAAAATCTGGCCCCGTTCGTTGAAGGCGCGCACCAGATCCCCCTGGGCGATGCCACGAGCCTTGGCATCCAGCGGATGGATCATGATCGCCTCGCGGTCGGCGATGGCGAACTTGTCCCGCAGCGGGGTGTTGTCGAGCTGGGAGTGCAGCCGCTGGGTCGGGTGTGAAGTGTTGAGGGAGAGCGGATAGCGCGCCGCCACCTCGCTCTTCACCCACTCTTTCGGCTCATACCACTTGGGATGGCCAGCGCAGTCGGCATAGCCCATCCCGGCTACCGTGTTGGAGAAGATCTCGATCTTGCCAGACGGAGTGCCGAGCGGGTTGAGCAGCGGGTTCTCGCGAAAATCGGCGTGACGGATCCACTGGCGGTTGGCCTCCGGGATCGGGAAGCGGATGTAGTTGTTGGACTCCCAGAACATGTTGAACGGCGGCAACGCCACCCGGGCACCACGGGCTTGCGCTGCCATGCCGTCGTACATCTGCTTGAGCCACAGCATCTCGTCCTTGCCTTCGGTGTACTGCTCCTGCACGCCCAGCTTGGCGGCGATGGCGCTGAAAATGTCGAAGTCGTTGCGAGCTTCAAACTGGGGCGGCACACACTGGTGCATCGGGAAGACATAGCGCTGGGAGTAGTCGCCGCCCATCTCCAGATCGTTGCGCTCGTAGCTGGTGGTGACCGGCAGCACGATGTCGGCGTGCTTGGCAGTCGCCGTCCAGTAGGGCTCGTGAACGATCACGGTCTGCGGCTTGCGCCACGCCTGCAGCAGGTTGTTGGTGTCCTGATGGTGGTGGAAGGGGTTGCCGCCCGCCACGTAGACCAGCTTGATGTCCGGATAGGTCACCTTGCGACCGTTGAAGTCGATGGTCTTGCCCGGGTTGGCGAGGCAGTCGGCGATGCGCGCCACCGGGATCGGGGCCGGGCTGTTCTTAGGTGCGTTGCCGGCGGAGATCCCCGCCAGAATGCCGCCCTTGGCGGTGGGGCTGCCACCGGAGGAGTAGTGGTAGCTGAAGCCGTAGCCGCCCCCCGGCAGGCCGATCTGGCCCAGCATGGCGGCCAGGGTGACCAGCATCCAGTTGGGTTGTTCGCCGTGCTGCTGACGCTGCATGCCCCAACCGGCCATGATCATGGTGCGCTTGGCGGCCATGTCGAGGGCCAGCTGGCGAATTACCTTGGCATCGACGCCGCAGACAGTGCTTGCCCACTCGGCGCTCTTCGGCTGACCGTCATCCTTGCCGAGCAGATAGGCGAGGAATTTGTCGAAGCCGACGGTGTAGCGATCGAGGAAGGCCTGATCGTGCTTCTTCTCGCTGTAGAGGGTGTGAGCCACACCCAGCATCATGGCCACGTCGGTATAGGCGTTCGGGGCAATCCACTCGGCACCGACCAGCTTGGCGGTCTCGTTGTAGATGGGGTCGATGCTGATGACGCGGGTGCCCTTCTCTTTCAGTGCCATGAAACCAGCCTGACCCTCATGATCCGGCATGTTCCAGCTGTTTTTCAGGGTGACCTGGGCATTGACCCCCCAGAGCACCACCAGTTCGGCGTTCTCCACCACGTTGGGCCAGGCGGTCTGCTGCTCGTACACCTCGATGGAGCCCATCACGTGGGACATGATCACCTGAGCCGCACCGGTGGAGTAGTCACCGGCATAACCGGTGAAGCCGCCGGAGAGATTCATCAGGCGGTGCAGCAGGGTGCGGCTGTTGTGGAACATGCCGACACTCTTCCAGCCGTAGGAACCGGCGTGGATCGCCTGCGGGCCGAAGTCAGACTGGACGCGCTGGATTTCACCGGCCACCAGTTCGATCGCCTTGTCCCAGCTCACTCGCACCCACTCGTCGGCACCGCGCAGCTCGGGTTTGGCGCCCGGGCCGTGCTCCAGCCAGCTCTTGCGTACCATGGGGTACTTGATGCGGTTTTTGGCGTGCACCTGGAACGGCGCCATGTCGATGAGATCGTTCGGCGCCGGATCATCGGCCACCGGCTGGACGCGCACCATGCGACCATCCTCGACAATCGCCTCGAAGGCACCCCAGTGGGCGCCGGTCAGAATGCCCTTCTGGGCGGGCACCAGGGTCGGGAACTGGCTCAATGCGGTGCTGATGGCTTGCGCCAGCGCACTCTTGGGAAAAATGCCGCCGAGCAGGGGCAGGGCCGCGCAGGCGCCGAGCCCCTTGAGCAGGTTGCGGCGGGACAGATTGGTCTTCTTGTCGTTGAAAAAAGTCATAACGGTTTTCCTCTGTTCCAGCCTTAGTGGGCCGCGCTCATGTCACTGGCATGTTTCTGGACATACTGGGTCAGCATGCGAGCCTGTTCCGGGGTCAGGGAGGTACGAGATTCCATCCCCTTGATGACGCCGATCCACTGGTTGGCGTTGAAGTGATCCAGCGCGGTGAGGCCGTGGCAACCGGTGCAGTTGTTGGACATCAGGGTGGAGGCGTATTGCCACAGCTTGCCCTGATCGCCGATGAGCTGGCTCTCGTCCACCCAGGCGGTCAGGCTGACCTGATGCCAGGTGAGGTTGGTGGCGCTGTCGGTTTCGCTCTTGCCGGTGACCAGCGCTTTCTTGGCGGCATCGCCGACCAGTACGCTGAGGATCCGTTTGCCCGGTGCGGCGTAGAACACTTCGCTCACGCCATCCTGCTGCCAGCCTTCGATCTGCACCTTGGCGCGGCCGTTTTCGTTGGCCAGCACTTCCACCTTGGTGGAGGGCATCAGGGTGCCTTCGTCAGTCTTGGCTGCGGCATCGAGGAACAGCGGGGTGGTGGCGATGGCGTAGCGGGTGGTGACGCTGGCCGGGGTCTGGGCGGCGGCCTGCGCCAGTTCGCTGGCACCGGCGGCAGCCAGACCGCTCATGTCGGGCATGATGTGGGCGACGCCGCGGTGGCAGTCGATACAGGTCTGGCCATCCTTGATGGCGATGGGGTGCTCGGCGCGGGCGTTGGGGCGCTGGGCTAGAATGTCCATCGCTGCGTAGCTGTGGCAGCTGCGGCAGGTGGCGGAGTCGTTGGCCTTCAGCTCGTCCCACACGGTCTGGGCCATCCGCAGCTTGTGGGCCTCATATTTCTCGGGTGTGTCGAGCGTGCCGATCGCCTCGTGATAGATATCCTTAACGGCGCGGATCTTGGTCCACAG
>NZ_CAWNZT010000141.1:9026-21625 GCF_963878965.1 Aeromonas sp. HMWF015
CTGCCCTGATACTCGGCCAGCGGAGTCTGCATGGAGTGGCAGGAGACGCAGAATTCGGTGGAGCTGGTCTTGTGCAGCACGGTCACGGTGACGCCGAGGGCGGCGATACCCAGCATGGCGCCCAGCAGCAGGAGCCAGAACCAGGGCTTTCTTATCAGTTTTCCAATCATGGGGGCGGTGTCCTGTGGTCGATGAATACCAACATAGTAGTAGGTACATGGTAGTCATCGGAGGCGCAGGGGGTGTTGACCTCAATCATGGTTTGAATTTTAAGATGTACGTCACATTGTGATTAATGTTTTGTTATTGACTGATTTGTCGAATTTAGTTCTGAAAATTATCAATTTAATGATTCTTTTACTTTCTTTTGCCGCTGTTAGCCCCCTCGCAAAACCCTGACGGATTCGTTGATATAGTCGGGATTAAGCCTCAACGGAGTGTCGCTGATGAGCCCTTTCTCCCTGCTGTGTGTCGCCGCCGATGTCCAGCTGCTGGCCGAGTTCGAACAGGAGCTGGCGCCGCTGCTCAGCCGCTTTGCGCTGGTGGTCGCCACTGGGCAGGAGTCTGCCGAGATGGCGCTCGACGAGCTGGAGTGCAAGGGGCAGCCGCCGGCCGTGGTGGTGTGCGACAGCGATCTGGGGGATGGCCGCGGGGCCGACTTTCTGATCCGCCTCGGCAGCCAGCACGAGGCGTGCCGCAAGATCCTGCTGGGCAGCCAGCCCGAGATGAAATCGATCATCGAGGCGGTCAACCTCGGCCGCCTCGACTACTACCTGCAGCGCCCCTGGCGCGATGGCAGTCTGCGCCGCGCCGTCATCGAGCAAGCGAGCCAGTTCGTGCTGCACTGCCCCGAGGCGGATCTGCTGAGCTACGCGACCGTGCTCGACAACCAGCGACTGCTGCGGGCCCATGTCGATCGCCAGCTGGCCGAGTATCGTCAGGGCTTTATGGATTACACCCGTTGCAGCGACGAGGAGTTGTCGCGAGTGGTGATCGACGGCCTCTACCAGTTTTTCGAAGGCAACGACGAGGCGCGGGTCTGCCGCCATTACAGCCCGGGCCATGTGCTGACCCGCGAGGGTGAGCCCAACAGCTTCCTCTGGTTTATCGCCAAGGGGGAGGTGGTGCTGCGCAAGCGCGATGCCCACGGGGTCGATCAGGAGGTGGTGCACTACCGCACCGGCGCGCTGGTGGGGGGCATGTCCTTTGTGACCGGCGAACCCGCTTTCACCACCGGGGTAACCCTGACCGGCGCCGAGGTGATCAAGCTCGACAAGCTGCAGTTCTCCCGCGTCATGGAGGCGCGCAGCGAGCTGCTTCCCTCCTTTACCAACCTGCTGCTGCGCCACTTCAACCGTCGCCTGCAAAACAGCATCCGCACCGAGATGCGGTTGCAGCAGACCCTCGACTCCCTCGAAGCGGCTCATGCCCAGCTGATGGAGAGCGAGAAGATGGCGATGCTGGGCCAGCTGGTGGCCGGTGTCGCTCACGAGCTCAACAACCCGGTGGCGGCCATTATCCGCGGTAGCGAGACCCTGCGCGCCGCCATCCCCGATCTCATCAACCTCGAACTGCCCGCCGCCCTCAAGGGGCTTGGCAACCAGACACTCTGTCAGGCGCTCTTCTCCCAGCCGGTCTCGACCAGCGAGATCCGGGACAAAACCCGGCAGGCCGAGCGGCGCTTTGGCGAGCGTCAGCAGGCGCGGCTGGCGGTGCAGATGAATCTGGATGACGAGCTGAGCTGGCAGCGCTGGTTTGCCGGACGTACCGCCAATGAGCGGGAGGCGCTGCTGGTGCAGTTGGAGCTGTTTCAGCAGACCGGCAGCTTTCTGCGCAATATAGAGGTGTGTGCCCGTCGCATCGGCGATCTGGTCAAGAGCCTCAAGCAGTATGCCCGGCAGGATCGGGCCGAACCCTCGCTGGTGGATCTGCACGAGGGGCTGGAAGATACCCTGCTGATGTTTGAGAACCGCCTCAAGCAGCATGAGTTGTGCAAGGAGTACCAACCCCTGCCGCTGGTGCGCTGTCATCCCGCCGCCCTGCAGCAGGTGTGGACCAACCTCATCGCCAACAGTCTGGATGCCATGAGCGAGCCGGGAAGATTGACGGTGCGCACCGGCCTGCCGGAGCCCGGCTGGGTGATGGTGGAGGTGGAGGATAGCGGCTGCGGCATCGAGCCCGAGCTGTGGCAGCGGATCTTCGATCTCAACTTCACCACCAAGCGGGAGGGGCACTTTGGTCTCGGCATTGGTCTGAGCGTCTCGCTGCAGATAGTGCAGCAGCACCACGGCCGGATCGAGGTGGCTTCGGAGCCGGGACGCTATACCCGGATGCGGGTCTGCCTGCCGCTGGGGGATATCGGGATGGCCGACTACGGGGGAGAGCCCCGCCACAACGAGCATGCGGCCTGAGCGGACGCATCTGCCAAAAGAGGGCGTGCCGTGGTGCGCCGCTAAGGAGGAGCAATGAACAAACACTATCTGATCCTGTGCGTGGATGATGAGCGGGAGGTGCTGGAGGCGGTACTCCACGACCTCGCACCGTTTCGCAGTCACTTCGAACTGGATGGCGCCGAGAGCGTCGATGAGGCGCGCGAGGTGGTGCACGAGTGGGAGCGGGAGGGGGGCAGGCTGGCGCTGATCCTCTGCGATCACATCATGCCGGGAACCCTGGGGGTCGACTTTCTGGTGGAGCTGAACCGGCGTAGCGCGACCCGGGCCAGCCGCAAGCTGCTGCTGACCGGGCAGGCGGGGCTGGAGGCGACCATCGAGGCGGTCAATCGCGGCGGATTGCACTACTACCTCGCCAAGCCGTGGAAGCTGGAGAGCTTGCAGGAGGCGGTGCGCGAGCAGCTGACCGACTACCTGCTGGCGGAGGATGGCGACAACGCCTTCCACTATGCCCCCGTGCTCAATCAGGCGCGGCTGTTTGCCGCCATTCACGACAATCCGTTCGACGAATAGTCGCGGTTGGGCTTTACCGGTGGGCGCTGTATACTGTCTACATATACAGTGTTTCAGGTAGTCACCGATGCGACTCTTCATCGCCGAGAAGCCCACTCTGGGGCGCGCCATTGCCGATGCCCTGCCCAAGCCCCACAAGAAGGGCGACGGTTTTATCGAGACCGCCCAGGGGGATGTGGTCACCTGGTGCATCGGCCATCTGCTGGAGCAGGCCGAGCCAGATGCCTATGACGCCGCCTTCAAGCAGTGGCGGATGGAGCACCTCCCCATCATCCCCACCCAGTGGCAGCTGGTGGCCAAACCCAAAACCAAAACCCAGCTCACCGTCATCAAGCGGCTGATCAAGCAGGCCGACTGCGTGGTCAACGCCGGTGACCCGGACAGGGAAGGGCAACTGCTGGTGGACGAGGTGATCGACTTTCTCGGCTACCCGAAAACCAAGCCGGTGCAGCGCTGCCTCATCAGCGATCTCAACCCGCCCGCGGTGCGCCGCGCCCTCGACAAGCTCAGAGACAACAAGGAGTTCGTGCCGTTGGCGGTCTCCGCGCTGGCGCGCAGCCGGGCCGACTGGCTTTACGGCATCAACATGACCCGCGCCTACACTCTGCTCGGGCGCAAGGCCGGTTGCAGCGAGCTGCTCTCGGTCGGTCGGGTGCAGACCCCACTGCTGGGGCTGGTGGTGCGGCGGGATCTCGAGATCGAGGCTTTCGTCCCCAAACCCTTCTACGAGGTGTTGGCCCATCTGTTGACCGATAGCAACGAGCGCTTCACCGCCAAGTGGCTGCCGTCCGAAGCCTGCCTGCCGTGGCAGGATGAGGAGGGGCGGGTGCTCAACCGGGCGCTGGCCGACAAGGTGGTGAGCCGGATCAACGGCCAACCGGCACAGGTTGAATCGGTGGAGGAGCAGGCCCGCAAGCAGGGAGCGCCGCTGCCCTACAACCTCTCCAGCCTGCAGATCGATGCCGCCAAGCGCTTCGGCATGGATGCCAAGCGGGTGCTCGACATCTGCCAGAGCCTCTACGAGCGCCACAAGCTTATCACCTATCCGCGCTCCGACAGCCGCTATCTGCCGACCGACCACTTCAAGCGGGCCGAGCAGGTGCGCGGCGCCATCGCCGCCACTGCTCCTGCGCTGGCCAGGGCGGTGAGCGAGGCAGATGGCAAGATCCGCAGCAAGGCGTGGAACGACAGCAAGGTGGATGCTCACCACGCCATCATTCCCACCGAGAAGCAGGGCAACCCCGCCACCTTGGGGGCCGACGAGGCAAAGCTTTACGGCCTGATTGCCCGCCAGTACCTGCTGCAGTTCTATCCCCCGTTCGAATACAACGACAGCAAGGTACTGCTGCGCATCGCCGGTGGCCTGTTTCAGGCCAAGGCGCGGCGCATTCTCAAGGCGGGCTGGAAGGCGCTGCTCGGTGTGGAGGAGGATGACGATGAAGAGAAGGCGGGCACTCTGCCTGCCCTGAAAGAGGGCGAACAGCTGCTCTGCGAGCGGGGCGAGCTGCAGGAGAAGATGACCCAGCCGCCCAAGTCATTTACCGATGCGACTCTGCTGGCGGCCATGACCGGCATCGCCCGCTATGTGCAGGATCCCGAGATCCGCAAAACCCTGCGCGACACCGACGGCCTCGGCACAGAAGCGACCCGGGCCGGTATCATCGACCTGCTGTTCAAACGTCGTTTTCTGGTGCGTCAGGGCAAGAGCATCAAGGCAACCCCGACCGGGCGGGCGCTGGTGCAGGCGCTGCCTGCTACGGCCACCACGCCGGATATGACAGCGCTGTGGGAGCAGGGCCTCGGCCAGATCGCCGAGCGTCACGGCAGCTACCAGCAGTTTATGGGGCCGCTCACCGAGCAGCTCAACGGCCTTATCGAGGGGGCACGGCAGGACTCCGGCGCCAGCTTCAGCGCCCTGCCCAAGGAGGCGCCGGGTGCCGGCAAGCGGCGTTTTACCAAGCGCAAGAGTCCGGCAGCCAGCACGACTGGCGGGCCCCGACCGCGCAAGACGGCCAGCAAGCGCCAGACCAAGGCGGCATAACGAAAAAAGGCGCCCATCCCGGGCGCCAAAGGCATTGTTGTCAGGCTGTCTGAGTGGACAAGCTGGCACGGATCCTGTGCTGGTAGTGCAGAACCACACCGAGAAACACCAGATCCTTGAAAATGAAGAACTCGGTGACTGGTACCCCGTCGACTACCTTCCAGACTCCTGTCAGGGTCAGCAGGAAGCTCAAAGTGACCAGGAAGATGACGATCGCCCCCATGCTGCACCAGTAACCGATACGGGGTTGCCACAAACCCGCGACCAGCCCGAGGGCGATCACTATCTCGGCCAGCCCGATCAGGTTCGATACGCTCTGTTCCGATAGCGGGCCATAGAGCCAGCTCATCAATGGGTGGCTGGCTACCAGTGGCTTGATGGCGGCGGCCTCGGTCGGGGTGAACTTGAAGACGCCGATCCAGAGCAGGGTCAATACCACGCCCGCCAGGGCGACCAGAAAGCCTTTGTCATGTTGCTGCATGGGGGGCTCCTTGTTTAAGGGGTCAGAGTGACGGGCGGGAAGTCGATCTCGGTCGCTGCCAGGTGGTTGCCATAGTTGGTCAGGGTATTGACCACCACCTGGCCGAGCACCTCCAGCAGCAGCTCGTCATCTACGCCTGCGGCACGGGCGCTAGCAAGCTGCTCGTCACTGATCACCCCGCGCTGCCTGACCAGCGCCGTTGCCAGTTGCAGCAGGGCGTGATCAAGGGGAGCTGAGGCCTGGCCGAGCCGGGCAGCCCGGATCTCCTGGGCTGAGAATCCGGCCTTGCTCGCCAGTAGTGTGTGGGCAGACAAACAGTATTGGCAGGCGTTGGCTTGACCTATGGCCAGTGCCAGCAACTCCCGTTGTGGGGTAGTGAGGCGCCCCTTGCCAAGCGCCTCGGCAAAGGCCAAGAAGCCATTGAGCAGGGCTGGCGAGTGGGCCAGGGTGGCGTAGAGGTTGGGCACCATACCCAGATTGCGTTGCAGGGTGGCCAGGGTCTGGGCGGCTGCGGGTTGCGGTTGGGATACGGGTTGGATACGGCTCATGATCTTCTCCTGTGGTAGTGAAGGTACGGGAGACAGTGTGCCGTCATTCGTGATACGGTTTATCACTCATCGTCTGCAAATAAATACTATTCGTCTCAAATATGGATCCGCTCTCTGCCCTGTTGGTTCATGCCTCCCCCGAAGCCAAGCTCTTCTTCGCCGGCAACCTGTGCCAGAACTCCTCCAGTGATGATTACCCGAGTGGCGGACATCTTCATCTGCTGCGCAGCGGTGCCGTCATGCTGCGTGAAGAGGGGGGCGCCAGCTTGCTGCTCGAGGAGCCAACCCTGATCCTGTTCCCTCGGGGACGTCCTCACAAGCTTGAACCCAGAACGCTGGGGGGTTGTGATTTGGTGTGCGCCAATGTCGCATTCGGCAAGGGGGGATCATCGCCGCTGCAACTGGCATTACCGGGCTCGCTGGTGCTGCCGCTACGTGAGTTGCCTGCCCTGACGCCGGTGCTGAACCAGTTGTTTGACGAGGCATTTCACCCCCGCTACGGGCAGGATCCGCTGATCTCCCGCTTGCTGGAGGTACTGTTGATCCTGCTGCTGCGTCATCTGGTCGAGCAAGGGGTGTGTCAGCAGGGGATGCTGGCAGGTATTTCCGATCCCCAGTTGGCCAAGGCGATCTCGGTGATGCATCAGCGTGGGGATGAACCCTGGACGGTGGCCACGCTGGCGCGGGAGGCCGGCATGTCGCGGGCCCGCTTTGCTGCGAGGTTTCAGGAGCAGGTCGGTCAAGCGCCGCTGGGTTATCTGACCCGCTGGCGCATGGCGCGCGCCTGCCAGCAGCTGCTGGCGGGGGAGCCCATGGCGCAGGTGGCGCTGGGGGCGGGGTACAGCAGCAGTGTTGCCTTTGGTCGGGCATTCGAGCGGGAGCTGGGGGTGAGCCCGGGGCGCTGGCTCAAGACGCAGCAACAAGCCGAATAAAAAACGGGGCAGCCAGTGGCTGCCCCGTGTTCATGGCTGGTCAGCCGGTATAGACGTTCTCTTCCGGATAACGGATGCGGGTCTCGACCGGGCGGGCCAGCATAAAGGCCAGGGTCAGGGGGCCGAGACGGCCGCAGATCATCACCAGCACCAGGATCAGCTTGCCCGGCTCGCTCAGGGAGGCGGTGATGCCGGTGGAGAGGCCGACGGTGGCAAATGCCGAGATGGTCTCGAACATGATTTTGTCGAACGGCAGATCCTCGGTCACCATCAGCAGGAACATCGCTAGCATCAGCACCATGGTGCTGACGATGATGATGGCCAGCGATCGGGTCACGATCTGGGGCGACAGGGTGCGGCCAAAAGCGGTGACATGAGGTCGTTTGGTCAGAAACGCCTTGGTCGCCAGCAGCACAACCGCGAAAGTGGTGACTTTGATACCGCCACCGGTCGAGGTGGCACCGGCACCGATAAACATCAGCATCATCAGAAACAGCAGCGCCGCCGGGGTCATCAGCCCGATATCTATGGTATTGAAACCGGCGGTACGGGCACTGGCAGACTGGAAGAAGGCAGCCAGCAGCTGGCCACCGATACCGGCCTTGCCGAGGGTGCCCGGGTTGTTGTGTTCCAGCAGCCAGAACATCAGGGTACCGGCCAGCAGCAGCGCCGGGGTCATCAGCAACATCAGCTTGCTGTGCAGCTTCAGCTTGCGCCAGCGGCGGTTGCGCACCAGATCGACGATGACGGTAAAGCCGATCCCCCCCAGGATCAGCAAACCGGCGATGGTCAGGCTGATAATGGGGTCGTCTCTATAGTCCATGAGATTGTTGGCAAAGAGCGAAAAACCGGCGTTGTTGAAGGCCGATACCGCATGGAAGAAGCTGACATAAAGGCCGTGCACCCACCCCATCTCGGGTACCCAGCGGATCGCCATGATGCCGGTGCCGATCAGCTGGGCAATAAAGGCAAACAGCACGATGCGTTTGACCAGCTGGATGATGTTGACCGAGCCCTCTTGTCCCAGCGCCTCCTTGGCCAGCACCTGCTGGCGCAGACCGACCCGCTTGCTGAAGATGGCGATCAGCAGCAGGGTCATGGTCATCTGGCCCAGACCGCCGATCTCCATCAGCATCAACAGGAAAATTTGCCCCTGCAGGGTAAAGGCGGTGCCGGTATCCACCACGCCAAGACCTGTCACGCTGATGGCCGAGGTGGCGGTAAACAGGGCGTTGATGAAGGTGACCTCGCCATTGTGGCTGGAGGGTTGCACCAGAAAGATGGTGCCAATCAGCAGAATGATCAGAAAGCTGCCGAGGATCAGCCGGGCTTCGCTCCAGCGAGAGTCCTGCTCCCTATGGAGGGCGAAGGCGTAGCTGCTGCGCCAGTTGATCATAGGGTTTCGAGCCAGTGGTCGATGGCGTGCTTGTTGCCCGCCAGGATCAGGATGTCGCCCAGTTGCAGCTCCATCTTGCCGGTCAGCACGTTGTGCAACACATCACCACGCTTGATGGCGAGCAGCTGGAAATCGCTCTGTTGCAGCAGGTGGAAGTCGCCGAGTGCCTTGCCGTTCAATTGCAGGCCAATCACGAATTCGGTCAGCACCATGTCGTGGCCCAGCTCCAGATAGTCGAACAGCCGGTTGTCCAGCATGCTCTGGGCGACCCGGCGGCCCATGTCCCACTCCGGGTTGATCACCTTGTCGGCGCCCACTTTCTGCAGGATCTTGGCGTGGAATTTGTCGCGCGCCTTGACCCACACCTTCTTCACGCCCGCCTCTTTCAAGACAAGAGTGGTGAGAATGCTGGTCTCCAGGTTGTCACCGATGGCAACGAAGACGATATCGAAATTGGCCAGTCCCAGCTCGGCAACGGTGGCCTCGTCGGTGGCATCTGCCACGATAACGTGATTGCAGAGGGCGGCGATTTGCCGGGTCTTGCTCTCGTCGATATCGATGGCCAGCACCTCGGCATCTTGCTGTTGCAGCTCTTCGCACAGCGCACTACCAAACAGGCCCAGACCGATGACGGCAAACTGGTTGTTCATGAGTTTTTCCTCAACAGTTGGAGTCGCCTACTGTAAACCACTGTTATTCGAACGAAAAGGGTTCGGGTTTTTCGTCATGGGGTAACTTGAGGTAGACTGCGCCCTTGCACCAAGCCGGGATAGACCGATGAAACTGAATGCCAACGCCTCCTTGTTGAAGCTCAACACCCTTGCCCTCGATGCGTATTGCCTCTGGCTGGCCGAGGTGGAGCAGGTTGCCGATCTGGCGACCCTGCGTGCCGATCCGCAACTCAACCAGTTGCCTCGCCTCAATCTGGGTGGCGGCAGCAACATGCTCTTCACCACGGATTTTCTCGGTCTGGTGGTGCTCAACCGGCTCAAAGGGATTGCCGCTGAAGATGGTGGCGATCACTGGTTGCTCCATGTGGCGGCGGGTGAGGATTGGCATCAGCTGGTGCGCCATACCTTGCAACAGGGCTGGTTCGGGTTGGAGAATCTGGCGCTCATTCCCGGCACGGTCGGTGCGGCGCCGGTGCAGAACATCGGCGCGTATGGCGTAGAGCTGGCCGATTTCTGTTCCTATGTCGAGGCGTTCAACTGGCAGAGTGGCGAGATTGAACGGATCGCGGCGGCAGAGTGCCGCTTCGGTTATCGCGACAGCATCTTCAAACACGAGTATCAGGATTCCCGCCTGATCACCGCCGTCGGGCTCAAACTGCCCAAGGTGTGGCAACCGGTGCTGGGCTATGGCCCGCTGGCAGCGCTCGGTGATGCGCCTTCGGCGCAGGCCATCTTCGATACTGTCTGTGCCACCCGCATGGCCAAACTGCCGGATCCCGCCGTACTCGGCAATGCTGGCAGTTTCTTCAAGAATCCGGTGGTGCCTGCCGCGCTGGCGGAGAATCTCAAGTCGCGCTACCCGCAGATGCCCTGCTATCCGGCCGGAGAAGGGCAGGCCAAGCTGGCGGCGGGCTGGCTCATCGATCAGTGCGGTCTGAAAGGTTTCGCCATTGGTCGTGCAGCTGTTCATCAGGAGCAGGCGCTGGTGTTGGTCAATCTGGGGGGCGCCAGTGCCATGGAGCTGATCGCGCTGGCGGCTCATGTCCGCGACAGCGTGGAGCAGACGTTTGGCGTGGTGCTGGAGCACGAGGTGCGCTTTATGGGCGCGCACGGTGAAACCTGGCTCGACGAGGTGCTCTCATGACGTTGACACCGATCAGACAGACCCTGATCACCCTGCTCAGTGACGGCCAGTTTCACTCCGGCGAACAGCTGGGTGAGCAGCTCGGTATCAGCCGGGCGGCGGTAAGCAAACATATGGCTGCGCTCAAGGAGCTGGGGTTGGATCTCTTTAGCCTGACCGGCAAGGGTTACCGGCTGGCGGTGCCGATGGCGCTTTATGATCAAGCCACCTTGCAGGCGCTGGCCCCGATGGCACCGGTACACTGTTTTCCGGTCATCGGCTCGACCAACCAACACCTGCTGGATCGGGTCAATGAGCTGCGCTCCGGCGAGAGCTGTCTGGCCGAGTGTCAGACAGCCGGGCGCGGACGTCGTGGCAAACCCTGGATTTCGCCGTTCGGTTGCCAGCTGATCCTCAGCATGTACTGGCGACTCGAACAAGGCATGGCGGCGGCCATGGGGCTCAGTCTGGCGGTCGGCGTGGCAGTGGTTGAAGCGCTGGAGTCCCTTGGCTATCAGGGCGTCGAGCTCAAGTGGCCGAATGACCTCTACTATCAGGGCCGCAAGTTGGCGGGCATTCTGGTAGAGATGAGCGGTAGTGCCGGTGCCAGTTGTCATCTGGTGATCGGCATCGGTCTCAATCTGGCGATGCCTGCCCGCGAAGGGGAGAAGATCGATCAGGCCTGGGCCGAGCTGCGCCACATCAATCCGGAACTGGTGGATCGCAATCAGTTGGCAGCCCGGATGATCGTCCATCTGCAGCGGGCGCTGCACACCTTTGAGCAGCAGGGGCTGGCAAGCTTTGTCGATGAGTGGAACCGGCTCGATCACTTTGCAGGTCGCCCGGTGCGCCTGCTGATGGGGGATCAGGAGATCCGCGGCATCGCTCGTGGCATCGACGATCGCGGCGCCCTGCGACTGGAGACAGGCGAAGGGATCAAATTCTATCTGGGGGGCGAGCTCTCCCTGCGCCGGGGCGACTGAGGGTCAGCAAGGCCACTCATGATGCCAAACAGAAGAGGGGGCCCGCGGGCCCCCTCTTCGTTATCCGGCAACTGCCGTCATCATTTGCGCAACTTGATTTGCTCGATGGCGTGCTCATGACCCTTGGTCATGATCAGGTTGGCACGCTCACGAGTTGGCAGGATATTTTCCTGCAAATTCAGATAGTTGATATCTTGCCAGATGTTGCTGGCGATCTGGGTCGCCTCACTCTCCGCCAGCTTTGCGTAGTTATGGAAGTAGGAGTCGGGATCCGAGAAGGCACCGCTGCGGAATTTCAGGAAGCGTTCGATATACCAGGTGCGCAGCAGTTCGGCATCGGCATCCACATAGATGGAGAAGTCGACGAAGTCCGACACGAAGACCCGATGGGGCTCCTGAGGGTAGTCCATACCGCTTTGCAGCACATTGAGCCCTTCTAGGATCAGGATGTCCGGCTGCTCCACCACCTTCTTCTCATCGGGAATGATGTCGTAGATAAGGTGGGAGTAAACCGGCGCTTCGACCTTCTCGTGACCGGCGCGGATATTGGCGACAAACTCCACCAGATGACGGATATCGTAGGACTCAGGGAACCCCTTGCGGCGCATCAGGCCGCGCTCTTCCAGTACCTTGTTGGGATAGAGGAAGCCGTCGGTGGTGACCAGTTCCACCCGCGGGTGTTCCGGCCAGCGCTCCAGCAGGGCCTGCAGAATACGGGCCGTGGTGCTTTTGCCCCCCGCCACGCTGCCGGCGATACTGATAATATAGGTGCCCTTGCCGCGGGACTGGCCGAGGAACTGCTCCAGCACCCGGCTGCGGCGCTGTTTGGCTTTGACATAGAGATTGAGCAGGCGGGAGAGAGGCAGGTAGATCTCTTCCACTTCCCGCAATGACACCTTCTCGTTGATCCCGCGCAGGGTCTGCAGATCGTGTTCGGTCAGGGTCAGGGGGACCGAATCGCGCAATAACGCCCATTGTTCGCGGGTGAATTGCAGATAGGGGTTATGCTCTGTCGTCATGGTGTCATCACTGTTTCTTGGGCACGGCGACCATACACCAAGGGTGGGGGAGCGACAAGGGACGCAGCAGGATTGGCTTATTTGCCCCCGCTTTTTTGCAAACTTCCCAGCAATAAAGCATATTTTGCCGGGTTCAATGGTTGCATCCCCCAAAACCTTACAATAAAATGCGCGACGCTTGACTGTCTGTCGTCTATTTGCCGTGCAAAAGCGATAAACACAACGGGTGCAAGCAGAATTACCGTTGTGACAATCTGGCGTCTGGAGGGGTTCCCGAGCGGCCAAAGGGATCAGACTGTAAATCTGACGGCTCTGCCTTCGAAGGTTCGAATCCTTCTCCCTCCACCATATTTCTCTGCGGTTTGAGTTCTTTGGGTTAGAGAAATGCGGGCATCGTATAATGGCTATTACCTCAGCCTTCCAAGCTGATGATGCGGGTTCG
>NZ_CAWNZT010000142.1:0-1388 GCF_963878965.1 Aeromonas sp. HMWF015
CTGTTGTCGATCTGACTCAACTCGATCAAAATTTCGTTAGCGCGTTTGTCGTCTTTGATCGTCTGTTTGATTTCGAGGCGATTAGCATTATCAATCACATGGCTATGTAGGTCTCGGACGTGTGCCTTGTGCTCACAGCTTTCCAAGAGTGCGTATCGGCAGTAGTAGTAAGTGACCTTTCCAGTTTTATTCTTGCGGCTCTTTGCTGCCATCTTCTTGCCGCAGTGCTCGCAGTAAACAAGCCCACTAATGTGATTCGTTTCACTTCTGCCAGCGGGGCGTTGAACTGCTCGGCTGTTAAGCTCTTGATACTCTGAAAAGCTGATTACCGCAGGGTAATAATCATTGATCAACTCGCTCGGCTGATACTTGCCCTGGACTTTCACTCTGACTTGATGCGCCCCATACAGACAAGGATTTGCTATCACATCGCGGAGAGTGCTCGGGTTCCAGACACCGTTATGATTAGCAGTGGGAATACCAGAGCTGTTCAGATGGCCCGCAATTTTAGCGAGTGACGCACCATCACCTTTCATGTCGATGATAGTTTTCAGCACGGGGAGGCGATCATTGAACTGATACTTTCCATCAATTAACGACAGCCAAAATGGCAGCTTGCGAGGGATTGCGACGCCCTGTTTTGCTTTCTCTCTGGCCGCGTCTTTGTTCGCTTGTATACGTTGAGACTTAGCCAGAGATTCTTTATAAGCAATGTCACTAGCTACCGCGATTCGGATCACTAATGTCAGGTCGTTTAGTGAATCACGATCAAGCACAAGCCCATCCATTAAGCTGACTACTACAACACCTCTCGACAATATCTCTTGAAGCATTGCCTGCGTCTTGACGATGCCTTGACGACTCAGACGATCTAACTTTTCAAGAATGACAACATCACCAGCTTTAATCGTGCCGTTGGCAATACACTGATGAAGATCTGAAAGGGAAGGGCGATCCACTTCTTTATAAGCAGATATACCCAGATCGCGGAATGTCTTGGATGAGAGTGTTAGATTGTTTTGCTTGCAATACAGCTCGGCAGCTTCAATCTGCCGTCTTGCTCCATCACCTTTGATTTGTTGCTTCGAACTCAGCCTGATGTATGAGTAAGCTATTGATTTATCTTTGGTTCGTTCTTCTCGGCCCACAATCTGTAGATCTCTTCGGATGTGTGTGCTTTTGATTGTAACACTTTGCGGTAACGGGTTTCACAGCGCGGGCAGCGTTGCAGGGTCGGATCCTGTTCCAGCTGTTCGATGGAAAGAGGCTCTTCACAATCGGAGCAGAGGCCATAGAGGCCAAGATCCATCTGGCAGAGTGCCGCATCGATCCGCTTGAGGCGGGCCACGCTCTGCTCAACCTTCGGCAGATCCAGCCGGCTGGTCAGT
>NZ_CAWNZT010000143.1:0-5982 GCF_963878965.1 Aeromonas sp. HMWF015
CAGGAGATCAAGGACGAACTGGGGCTTAACTCCTGCCGTGTGGTCTACTTCTGGGCCGAGAAATACGGCTGGCGGGATCTGCTGACCGAAGAGGCTGTGGAGGATGCCATTGCCCGCCGGGTGCAGTCGCTGCTCGGGCGAGAGAAGAAAACCAGCGCCGAGCTGGACGAACTGGACCGGCTTATCGGTCACCACGTCAGCCTCAAAGAGAAGGCCATCAAGTGGGCCGAGCGCCAGCAGGCCATCAAGGCCCAACGTGAAGTGGGAGACGAACCCGCCTCACCGCGAACCCCACGCGGGCGCGGTGGCCAGGAGGGCGGCCGCAAGGGGAAGGGCGGCAAGAAGGGCAAGAACGAGGTCAGCCACCTGACGGCCAACGACTTTGCCGAGTGGCTGGGTACCCTGTTTGGCTACCAGCTGCGCTGTCGGGAGGCCAAGAACGACCCGGCGCTGCCGCGCACCCGCAATATCCTCAAATCCCGCCAGATCGGCATGACCTACTACTTTGCCGGCGAGGCACTGGAAGATGCCATTCTCACTGGCGGCAACCAGATATTCCTGTCAGCCACCCGCGCCCAGGCAGAGGTGTTCCGCTCCTATATCTGCAAGATTGCCCAGACCTTCCTCGGCGTCACTCTGACCGGTAACCCCATCGTGCTCTCGAACGGGGCCGAGCTGCATTTTTGCTCCACCAACTCCAACAGCGCCCAGTCCCGCTCCGGCAACGTCTACATCGACGAGTATTTCTGGATCCCCAACTTCGAGAAGCTCTCCGACGTGGCCAGCGCCATGGCGACCCAGAGCCGCTGGCGCAAGACCTATTTTTCAACCCCGTCGAGCAAGGTGCACGAGGCGTATCGGTTCTGGACGGGGGATCGCTGGAAGGGGCAACGCCCGAGCCGGGTGGCGATCGATTTCCCGGGCGAAAATGACCTGCGCGATGGCGGCCGCGTCTGCCCGGATCGGCAGTGGCGTTACGTCATCACCATCGAAGATGCCATTCGGCTTGGCTGCAACCTCATCGACATCGAGGAGCTTAAAGACGAGTACCCGGAGGAGGTGTTCGACAGGCTCTACATGTGCCGCTTTATCGATGATGCGCTGTCGGTGTTCAAGTTCCAGGACATGGAGCGGGCCGGGGTAGACCCGAGCCGGTGGGAGGATTACAAGCCCGGGCGGCCTGATCCGTTTGGCCGGCGCGAGGTGTGGCTGGGTTACGACCCGAGCCGTACCCGCGACAACGCCACCCTGGTGGTGGTTGCCCCGCCGATGGTCGCTGGCGAGCGCTTTCGGGTGCTCGAGAAGCACTACTGGCGCGGGCTCAACTTCCAGTACCAGGCGCAGGAGATTGAGCGCATCGCCAAGAAATTCCGGGTCACCTATCTCGGGGTCGATGTCTCCGGCATTGGCGCCGGGGTCTATGACCTCTTGAAGCCCACCTTCAAAGGCATATGCCACCCCATCAACTACAGCATCGAGAGCAAATCGCGGCTGGTCCTCAAGATGATCGACGTGGTCGAGGCAAACCGCATCGAGTGGGACAGCGCAGATCGGGATATTCCGCTGGCGTTCCTTGCCATCAAGCGCAGCACCACCGGCGGCGGTCAGATGACGTTTCGGGCCGCCCGGGACAATGTGACCGGCCACGCAGACGTCTTTTTTGCCATCGCCCACGCTGTGGCCAACGAGCCGCTCGATACCACCCGCAAACGTAAATCCACCTGGGCAACCAGCCAGGAGAGAAAGGCAGCATGACCAAGCGACACAAATCCCAACCAGCCCGGGCGGCCACCCCAGCAAAGAGCGCGGTGGCGTTCAGCATGCCGGAGGCCATCGACCCCACCGCCTGGATGACCGATTACACCGGGGTGTTCTACAACCCCTATGGCGAGTATTACCAGCCGCCCATCGAGCGCAAAGGGCTGGCCAAGGTGGTGCGGGCCAATGCCCACCACGGGGCCATCCTGATGGCGCGCCGCAACATGGTGGCGGGGCGCTTTACCAATCAGCGCACCACTGTCACCGCCTTTGCTCATAACTACCTGCAGTTCGGGGACGCGGGCTTGCTCAAGCTGCGCAACGGGTTTAACCAGGTGGTGGGGCTGCTGCCGCTCTCCAGCGTCTACCTGCGCCGGCGCGAGGATGGCTGCTTTGTCTACCTGCAGCAAGGTAAACCGAACCTGATTTACCGGCCGGAGGATGTCATCTGGCTTGCCCAGTACGACCCCGAGCAGCAGATCTACGGCATGCCCGATTACCTGGGCGGCCTGCAGTCGGCGCTGCTTAACCAGGACGCGACCCTGTTTCGGCGCAAATACTTCCTCAACGGCGCCCACATGGGCTTCATCTTCTACGCCACCGACCCGAACATGGATGACGACACCGAGGAGGAGATGAAGGAGATGATTGCGAGCAGCAAGGGGGTGGGGAATTTCCGCTCCATGTTCGTCAACATCCCGGACGGCAAACCCGATGGCATCAAGCTTATTCCGGTGGGGGACATTGCCACCAAGGACGAGTTCGCGGCCATCAAGGGGATCACTGCCCAAGATGTACTGACCTCTCACCGCTTCCCGGCGGCGCTGGCCGGCATCATTCCGACCAATGGCGGGGGAGGGCTCGGGGATCCCGAGAAGTACGATGCCACCTATGCCCGCAACGAGGTGCTGCCGCTGTGCGAGCTTATCCAGGATGCCATCAACAGCGCGGGACTCCCTCGCTCCCTCTGGGTCGATTTTCGGGAGAATATCGGTTCAACTGTATAAACAAACAGTGTTCGCTGTGGCAAGATAGGCTGTTGATTTGGATAGAAAAGGGGGCGTAATGCGGGTTTATTGCAAAGTGTGTGGCCAGCGGGGCCGCATTACCAAGACCAACCGACTGAGCGATGATGTCTCGGATCTCTACTGCCAGTGCACTGACGCTGAATGCGGTCACAGCTGGGTGGCCACCCTGTCGTTCGCCCACACCCTAAGTCCTTCGGCCAAGACCACAAACCAGCTGGTGCTGAGCTTGATGGGGTCGCTGACGCCTGAGGGGCGGCGGCTAGTATTAGAAGAATTAGTTGAACGATAGAAAAGAGATTTAATTTTCAGACAGAGAATTGAAGGCTAACATGTTAGCTTGATTAGTTTTTCTGTTCAAGCTGTAAGTGCACGTATATGTACAATATTACCATTTTTTCATAGCAAACTTTAAAAAAAAATGGTAATGAGATGAAAAACTAATAGAATATCTCTATCAATATATCAAGCATGGTACATGAAATGATGCGTACAGTATTAGAACCATTTAAAACACAAATGATATCACCGACAGAGTTAATCTTGGATGCTAAAAATCCTAGATTATATAATGGTAGAGACTTCAATGATAAATCAGAGGTTGATGAATTAGTTAAAGCATTGTCTGACACTGCTGATTTGGATGAGCTTATTAAATCCATTTCAGAGAATGGATATATGTCTATTGAACCTTTAATCGTCATGAAAAAGGACAATGGATATGTTGTGTTAGAGGGAAATCGCCGCTTGGCAGCAATAAAACTTCTAACAGAACCTGGATTGGCGCAGAAATGTCGTGTTGTCGTGCCAAGCTCCTTGAGGCCTGATGTTTTAAGAAGTTTGAGTGAAGTCGCTGTATACCTTGTAAATGATGAGTCTGAAGCCCGTTCATTTATTGGTTTTAAGCATGTCAACGGACCTCATAAATGGGATTCATTTGCAAAAGCACAGTTTGCATACAAGTGGTTTGTAAGTGAAAGGGGGAATGGTTTAACAATTGATGATATAACGAAAAAATTAGGTGATAGTAATAATACTGTCCGTTCAATTGTTAGTGCCATGTTTGTGCTTGAACAAGCAAAAAATTCAAATGTATATGATATACATGCGGATAGAATGTCACCAAAATTTTCATTTTCACATCTGTATACGGCATTAAACAGAACTGAGTATAAAGATTTTCTTGGCCTTGAAAGGGACTGGAATGTTACATTGAATGCGGACCCTGTCCCTTCCAAAAACATCGAAAAATTGAAAGATGTTTTGATCGGATTATATGGTTTTAAAAAAGAAAGAAGACTTTCATTAATATCATCTCAGAATCCTGACCTAAAGTATTTTGGTGAGGTTTTGGCTAATCAGGCCTCATATGAGGCATTTAAGTCTGGTGCTGAAAGTTTATCTGAGCTTTACAAACAAGCAGGGGATCCTTTACAGCATATAAAGGATTCATTTCTAGAGATAAATAAACAACTTGACACTATATCCTCTGTTTTAGATAGAACATCAGTTTTGGATGAGACAACTAAAAATTATATAGAGCAATTCAAGAAAAAAGTTTCAAAAGTCAATTTTCAGTTGCAAAATATTGAGGGTTAAAAGATGCAACTGCTGCCCTATCCTGAAAGTCACTATATTCAAGTGAAGTTAGATTGGTTGGAACTGTCGTGCCTGTCAAATGTTTATTTTACATTCCGAATATCTGAGTTGAGAAATATTTTAGAGAATTTAGACTCATTTTCATCTTCAGATATAGGTCAGGAAGATGCCAGTGTTGAAAATGAAATTCAAAAATTATTGGAACAGTCGCAGCAACGAAGTTCAATCTTAGGAGATAGTTATCCTTTTGTTTTTGTTGAAGATTCACAATGCCTAGAGTTAAAGGCGGCGAGTATAGATGAGTTGACAACTGATCAACATATCTATCTTTATTGTTTATATTTCTCTCATATGTCTGCATCTAAATTATTTAGTGGGTTATCAACTCCTACTAATAAAGATCGCGATTTATTGCAAATAGCGGCGACAATAGCATTAGCTGGTTTTACACAGGGGCATAGTCTATCTTTTGGCTGGCCAAGGCCTGATAGCTCAGAGTTTTATGATGCATTAAATAGAGCGGTAGGATTGATTGGCGAAGGTAGAGTAAAGCCATTTGACAGTGTTAACCTCTATCTTCAAACACGCCCTCACAAGGATGCTGGAATTGATGTTATATCTTGGACAGATAATAATCCTATGGATAAAATGCCTGGTGGAAAAATAATTTATTTTGCACAAGTGGCGAGTGGTAATAATTGGCGTTCGAAACCGGTAAAAGAGGATATTGAAGCGATACAGCGGCACTGGTTATCAGAACGTATATATAGAATAATTGATGCTATGGTTATACCCTTTGATTTTGAAAGTGATGACGAGTCGTTAAAACGAGCTGAAGTGTCTCTCATTGCAGATGAATTTGGTGCTGTGATTCATAGGCTTAGGTTACCCACTTATTTTAAACGAGGGCTAGAGCTGGCAGCAGCAAATCCAGATCTATTAATTGAGAGAGGAGAAGAGGTTCACGATATATGTCAATATGTTATAAATAAAACGGAACTGTTACAGGGTGATGCGGCCTAAATTTAGGCCGTTTTTATATTATCATTGTTGTCAAAAATACGGTCTACAGAGTCAAGTACGTCAGATGTAAATAGGGACTCTGGCATTCTAAGTCTTGAGTCTGCGATCATTAACTCCTTACCTACTTTAGCTTTATTCATGACGTAACTTATTTCAACAGCTCTTGCGCCATGCTTAGAATACAACTCATGTACTAACGGATGATCATCATAAGATATAAGCCAACGATTAGAGTATCCTGAAATATATTCTTTCAGTCTTCTGTGTTCGGCTTCATTGAAACAGAAATTTTTTGAGTATATATTTTTACCTTCCTTTACATAAGGTGGGTCTAAATATATGAAATCTCGATTATAATTTTCTTTATCATCGAATCTCTCTAGAAAATCAATGCAATCTTCATTGTATACGAAGATGTTATCGCGCATGTTAGCGATTTTTTCTAGCTTCTTAATTAATGTGCTAACTGTATATCTACAGTCAATTTTATATTTACCCGTTTGCTCCAAACCACCAATTGGTCCAGCACTGAGTATTCCAGATCTATTGGATCTGTTTAAATAGAATGCACTAAATC
>NZ_CAWNZT010000144.1:0-8422 GCF_963878965.1 Aeromonas sp. HMWF015
CTGGTGCGAACCATCTACCAACCCCACGGCTATCAGATCGTGCCCCATATCGTGCCTTACAAACGCGCCGTTGCCATGGTAGCCAGGCAAGAGGGGGATATGGCGATGAGTGTCTATCGGGACGAGCTAAAGGGAGTCAAACAACCCCGCCAGCCAGCCTCCGCCGATGATGTGACCGTCTTCATGCTCAAGCAGTGGCAGCCACAATGGCGGGGAGAGCGCAGCCTGGAGGGAGAGACCGTACTCTGGCGGCGAGGATGGGTGCTGGATAAATATCTTCCGGTCACCATGCGATGGCATGAGCTCGACAACCATGAGATGGCCCTGCAGCTGATTGGCAAGGGGCGCTATCGCTATTACCTGACCGCTGGCGTGCTCCATTCTGCCGATGAGACCCCGGCCAATATGTACCGCACCATTTTGCGCTGGATCCCGACTTACCCCATTTTTGCCGATACCGAGCAGGGCGAGCGGCTACTGCTGCTGTGGGATCAGGAGATGGTGAATCTGATCCGTCGCGGCACGCTGGCCGAGATATATCGCCATTATCACCTCTATGACTACTACCGCGACTTTCTCGAGGAGCAGGCGGTCAAGGTCGGCGAACACTGATCCCACCATAGGGGAAAGAGAAGGATGCCGCAGCCCCGTCAACAGCAACCACCGCCAGCAACCAGTCTATGAGCAACACCGTTTCCATTGACCCGTGGCCACGCCACAACTCAGGGTTGCCGGAACCCCTTCGCCAAGCGGTCATAGAGGATCACATTGACCGAGGCGGCCAGATTCATGCAGCCCTGAGTCGGCACATAGACCACATCTTTCACCGCGCCATAGAGGGCGGGATCGAGCGTACCATCCTCCGGCCCGAAGATATAAAAAGCGCGTTCCGGATGGATATAGTCGGGGAGCGGCGTAGCGCCGTCGATCAAATCGACCACCACGGGCACGCATCCCTGCGGGATAAACGCCATCAGATCATCCACCCCGAGCAGCGGGATCTTCTCCACCATCTGCTTGGTATCAGTGGCAAAGCGGCGCGCCAGCTCGAAACGGTTACCGGTGTAGTAGACCTCGTCCACCCCGTAACAACCCGCAGCCCGCATCACGGAGCCGACATTTTCCGGAGACTTGGGATTGACCAACCCCACGCAGCAGAATGCACTCTTTTCCATCATCTCTCCTCATCTTGCGGCGGCCATTATAAGCCGTTGCAGGGCCACCGACCCGTTAAAAGTCCCCTCCCCAGATAAACCGCTTGCCAACCCAGCTTTGAATGTCGATTTTTTGTGCGCAAGCCTACAAATTTTGTACAAGCTGATAGCCAGCAAACGTTTCCCAGCAATAATGGACAAACGTTTGTAAATGGATGTTTGTCTATGACTGAGCGTGAACAAGAGATCCTCGCCCTGCTGCGTCAGGACCCCATGATTGCCCAGCAGGAGCTAGCCGATCGCCTCGGCATCAGCCGCTCCGCGCTGGCCAGCCACATCTCAAGCCTGATCCGGCAGGGGTATGTGCAAGGCAGAGGCTATGTGTTGCGAGAGGGTCCCTACGTAGTGGTGATCGGCGGTGCCAATATGGATATTTGCGGCACCAGCCACGACAACCTGCTGCTCGGCGACTCCAACCCGGGCAAGGTGCGCACTTCGGCCGGTGGTGTCGGCCGCAATATCGCCGAGAATCTGGCGCGGCTCGGCAGCGATACCCGACTGCTGACTGCACTCGGCAACGACCAGTATGGTCACCATCTATTGGAAGTGAGCCAGCGGGCTGGCGTCGATGTACGCCAGACTCTGGTGCTCGATGGCCACACGACCTCCTGCTATCTCAGCCTGCATGATGGCAGCGGCGAAATGAGCTGCGCCATCAATGACATGGCCATCATAGAGCAGCTCACTCCTGCCCGCCTGACACCCCTCGCAGGCTTTCTCGGCGGCGCCCGGCTCTGGGTGCTCGACACCAATCTGGCCATCCATACCCTCGACTGGCTGTTCGAACGGCAGGGGGATCACGCCATCTTTGTCGATACCGTTTCGGTGGCCAAGGTGGAGAAGATCCGCCCCTGGCTTGGCAAGATCCACACCCTCAAACCCAATCGCAGCGAAGCCGAGCAGCTGTGCGGCATGACCATCGCCGGGCCCGAAACCTGGCCCATGGTGGCCGCCTGGTTCCACCGCGCCGGGGTCAAGCGACTGTTCCTCAGTCTGGGTGAACAGGGGATCTTCTACAGCGATGGCGAGCAGCAGGGCCACCTGCCGGTGCTGGGCAGTCCGGTACTCAATGTCACCGGCGGCGGGGATGCCTTTATGGCTGGCCTCGCCCACGCCTGGCTGCAACAGCTCGACATTGCCCAAACCACCCGCTTTGCCTTGGGCTGCGCCGCACTCACCGTCAATTGTTCCGATACCGTTTTTTCCGGTCTGAGCAAGACCGCCGTTGACCGCATACTGGAGGAGTACTCATGCTGAACGCTTACCTCGATATCCAACCGGAAGTGGCTGCCGCGCTGGCCGCCGGCAAACCGGTGGTCGCCCTCGAATCCACCATCATCTCCCACGGCATGCCCTATCCGCAGAACGTGGAGACGGCCCGTCAGGTTGAACAGGTGGTGCGCGATAACGGCGCCATTCCGGCCACCATCGCCATCCTCGACGGCCGCCTGAAGGTGGGTCTGGATGCGGGAGCTCTGGAAGCGCTGGGCCGGGCTGGCCACAGCGTGACCAAGTGCAGCCGCCGCGACATTCCGTTCGTACTGGCGCGCAAGGGGATGGGGGCCACCACGGTCGCCTCGACCATGATCATCGCCGCTATGGCGGGGATCCGGGTCTTTGCCACCGGTGGCATTGGCGGGGTACATCGCGGCGCGCAAGAGACCTTCGATATCTCCGCCGATCTGCAGGAGCTGGCGCAAACGCCAGTGGCCGTAGTCTGCGCCGGAGCCAAGTCGATCCTCGATATCGGGCTGACGCTGGAGTATCTGGAGACCCAGGGGGTGCCGGTGATCGGCTATCAAACCGAGGAGCTGCCCGCCTTCTACACCCGCGAGAGCGGCTTCAAGGTCGATTATCGCCTCGATACCCCGGCAGCCATCGCCGAGGCGCTACGCCTCAAGTGGGAGCTGGGACTAGCGGGCGGCGCCGTGGTGGCCAATCCCATCCCTACCGCACACGCCATGCCTAAAGCCGACATCGACGCAGCCATTGCCCGGGCGCTCCATGAAGCGGACGAGCAGGGGATCAAGGGCAAGGCGTCAACCCCCTTCCTGCTGGCACGCGTCTGCGAGCTGACTGGCGGCAACTCGCTGGCGGCCAACATCCAGCTGGTACTGAACAACGCGGCACTTGGCGCCCGCATCGCCGCCGCGCTTTAATTGCACACCGATACCTCGCCATGTAAAAGAGGGCCTCGCGGCCCTCTTTGTTATTTTTGCTATCTGCAGCGCTATTGCAACGCTGTGTTATTGCAGTACCACGCGCCCATTGAGTGGCTGCACCGGCCGGTTGTTGGGGTGGTGCATCACCGTCTTGAAGGCGTCGATCTGGGCCTGACTGACCTCAACCGGCTGCTTCATCACCAGCCAGCGCACTCCTTCCGAGCAGGGAGGCGTAGTAAGGGAACCGCTGAAGCGGTAGTAGTCACGATTCTCGGGCAGCAGTTGCTCAGCAGAGAGCGGCGCCTTGAGGGCCTGGGTCTCCCCCACCTTGGCAGGTAGTTCACCCCAGGCAGCCGCCAGCACCGGATTGGCCTTGCCAGCCTCGAACATCACCGCCACCACGGCGATCTCTCCCTTGTCACTGACGTGCACCAGATGCCCTTCCAGCGGATAGGATTTGCCCTCGATGAGGTTTTCACTCGGGGCGTGGAAGTGGAACTGCTTGAGCTCAAAGGTGGTGCCATCGAGTTGCAAGGTGCTGCCCGGGGCATAACCGACCTGCACGGTATGACCGTTGTTGACCACTGTGTTGCCACCCGCCTGATAGTGAAGTACCAGCGGGGCCAGTTTGGCCTCGACCAATCCGCTCAGGTCAACCGGCGACTGATTGCTACCCGCACACTGGCCAAACTCCGGGGTCAGCTTGGCCCAGTGGGCAGGCCCCGCCTCACCGCTATATTCCCAATGGGGGGTGGCAGCAAACACGACAGGGCACAGCAACAGGGAGCAGACCAACAGAGACTTTCTCATCATACATCCTTATCTTGATTGAAAAGCACGACCATCCCCTCCCCCGGATAGCGGGGCATGCAGAGATGGCATATCTGATACGCGGAATACAGAGCATCGGAGCGACTTTCTAATGGTAACGAGCACGGGTTGGTCAATCGGTTTGACCGCTGCTCAATACAGAGTCGTTTGGCAAGGATATGGTGAGGGATCGGCAGATACAGTGAAAGAGGGAGAAATTAATCAGCCAGCTATCCACTCATCCTCTGGCAGGTGCGGGACAAGGTTCAGGGAGTTACGCTTTCATAACAACCATCCATAACAACCATCGCGGGAATCCGAGCCCCCGCGATGGTTGCCGATAACGGCAATTAACGGTCGCGATTCAACGCGATCAGACGATCAAGAATCGCCTCACCATCGGCACGCAAACCGTTGTGCTCATACTCATTGGTGATCCAGGCGCGACTGCTCCCCAGGCCACGCAGAGTTTCGCGACTGTAGTCAAACTCCACATACATATCCTCGGCATAGACGGCGCAGGCTACCGGCACCTGGTTGCGGGCCAGTTGTGCCGGGTCATAGAGCGCCCCCCAGTCCGCCTTGTTGGCCAGCAGATGGGCCGCCTCTTTCAGGGGCAGCAACTCGCGGTACTGCTCGAACATCCAGGGGTAAACCATCTCGCCGGTGAAGGCGAAATCCTTGCCTGGCGCCCAGTTCACCGCAGGAAACTCCCCTCTGACCCGATCTGCCGCCCAGCGAGTCGCCTCCCCTTCGGCGTAGATAGCCTCGTGCAGAATGGCAAACAGCGGGTTGGTATTGAATGGCTGCATGCTCTGCACCTGATAGAGAAAGGCCGGGCTCAGCTTGTCACCGATAAAGGCCTCTTCCAGCAGGTAATAAAGCTCCTCGAAAGCACCCGTAGCACCGAGATCCAGCCCCTGCTGCTGGAACTGCTCCACCGTCAGGCGCTGACCGTTGGGCAGCCGCACATCGTGCTGGTGCAGATGGTTGGCCAACCGGTTGGCAATCCCCTGAGCGTGGGGGAAGCGGGCGAAGAAGGCTCGGTTCTTGTCAGCCACCCGCTGATAGGTGGCGCGGTAAACCTCCTCGGCGCTGCGGCCAATCGGCGCGATGCCGCCGGTGATATAGACCTCCCGCAGGCTATCGGGGAAGAGCGAGAGATAGGTCAGGCAGCAAAAGCCGCCAAAGCTCTGACCCAGCAGGCTCCAGCGATGCTTGGGGCTGAGCTCCTGCCGGATGAACTCGGCATCTTGCACTATGCTGTCGGCGCGAAAATGGCCGAGATACTCCGCCTGCTCGGTCGGTGTCATTTTGGCCAGAATCTGCCCATGGATGGGGCTCGACATCCCGGTGCCACGCTGATCCAGCAGCAGCACTTTGAACTCCTGCAACGCCCGTTTGAGCCAACCACTGTTGGCCGTCGGGCGCGGAGCCCCGAATCCCGGCCCCCCTTGCAGAAAAAGCAGCCAGGGCAACTTCTCATCGAGCTTGTCTTTACGGCAGAGGGTACGGGCAAACAGAGTAATGCTGTCGCCATCCGGCTCATCATGATCGAGGGGAACGGTATAAAAGTGCGGCTCGCAATGAATGCCGTCCAGTACATAGCTCAAGGGGCTGTTCATCTGGGATCTCTCCGTCAGGATGGGAACATCATTGACCCCATCATATCCCCGCCCGGCCACAGGGTCACTCCGGTTTTCCAAAATGTTAACAATAGCTTAAAGCTCGAAACATCACCCGACAAGCCGCTCTTCAACAGTGCTGAATTAATTGTTTTGCAGGGGAGATTGACGCCATGGCGCCATTCAACAAAGATGGCTCGCCTGCACAGGAGTGCAGCCATTCAGGCCGACAAAATGGATAAGGGAATGTGATGAAACCGAAGTGGATCAGGGCCAGAAAAAGAGAGAAGAAGCCATGCCCTGGCAGCATGTTGCAGACCGGAATGCTGCTGTTCAGTGCCACCTGTGGCGCGACGCTCTTTTTGGCAGCATGCAACAGCAACTAGAAATGAAAAAGCCCGCTCGATTGAGCGGGCTTTTCGAATTTGGCTCCTCCTACTGGACTTGAACCAGTGACATACGGATTAACAGTCCGCCGTTCTACCGACTGAACTAAGGAGGAATTATGGTGCCCAGAGACGGAATCGAACCGCCGACACGGGGATTTTCAATCCCCTGCTCTACCGACTGAGCTATCTGGGCAACGGCGCGCATTAAACCCTTTCCAGCGCAGAGTGTCAACCATGATGGCACGATAAAAAGCGCGTTCGCTCAACAACCGAACGAAGCGACCATTTATTATCCATTTCAGTCCTGTTTGCCATACTTGCTGGCCTCTGCACGCCCTGCAGGCTGTGCCAATATGATGGAAATTCGAGGTTCAGTGGGTCCGCCGCATTGAGCCGAATCCACTCTGCGAGTATGCTTTGCCGCAATGATACCGCCTGGAGGCAACATGAGTCTGAATATGCAAGAGTGGCGTGATGAGACCACCGAGATCGTCAACGAACTGCTGGCCGATGGCAGCAATCCCGATGCGGATTACGACATCGAGCACCACTTCGCCTGCCAGGATTTCGACCGTCTGGAAAAAGCAGCGGTTGACCTGTTCAAGGCCGGTTTTGAAGTGACCGATGCCGAAGAGATGGAGCTGGATGACGGCGCCACTATCTTCTGCTTCGATGCCACCATCGAGTGCAAGCTGAATGTCGAAGCGATCGTCGCCGATATCGCCAAGATGCTGCCCATCCTGGAAAAATATGGGGTGGATTACGATGGCTGGGGCACCTACTTCCAGGATTGATCCTGCCTCCATCGTAAAACAACAAGGCCACCGCAAGGTGGCCTTGTTGTTTCTGACGATCTCTCACACCAGATAGCTGGCAGCAAACTCCGCCGGCGGCAGTGGGCGACTGAACAGATAGCCCTGAAGCCGATCACACCCCGCCTCGGTCAACCACAGCTGCTGCTCGGGTGTCTCTACCCCTTCGGCCGTGATCCGGATCCCCAGCTCATGGCCCAACCCGATGACCGAACGCACGATAGCGGTGGTCGCGCTATTGCTGGCCAGCCCCTGAGTGAAGCTGCGATCCAGCTTGAGGGTCGCCACCTGCAAACGCGGCAGATAGGCCAGCGAACAGTAACCGGTACCAAAGTCGTCGATGGCCAACTGAAAACCGGCGGCAATCAGGTTGTCGAGGTTGGTCTCAATCTCGTCGGCGTTCTCCATCAGTACCCCTTCGGTGATCTCCAGCTCCAGTTGACTGGCCTTGAGACCATGGCGAGCGATGCAGGCAGAGACCCGCTCACAAAGCGCCGGATCACGGAACTGCAGCGGCGAGAGGTTAATGGATAGCACCATATCCGGCTGCGCAGTTTGCCACTGCGCCAGCTGAGCACACCCCTGCTCCAGCATCAACTGGCCAAGCTGACCGATGATCCCCATCTCTTCCGCCAACGGAATGAATTCGTCGGGGGAGATCATCCCAAGCTCGGGATGGGGCCAGCGACAGAGCAGCTCAGCGCCATGCAGCCGGTGGGTGCGGGTACAGATGATGGGCTGATAGACGGCAACCAGCTGGGCGGACTTGATAGCGAGCGGCAACTGGGCGGCGATCAACTGACGCCGCTTGAGCCGGGCATGCAGCTCGGGATCAAACAGGGTGCAGTACTGCTGCTGCCGTTTGCCCTGCGCCAGCGCAGCCTCGGCATGGCTGAGCAACCGCTCGGCATCGCTTGCCCGCCCCTGGGCCAGCCCCAGAAACACCGGTATCTGGATGCGATGATCTTCCACCTGATAGTGCTCCATCAACTGCTGCTGCAGATGCTGGCTCCACCCCTGCAATGGCTCGTTGAAGTCGGGCAACAGCAGGCTGAAGTCATCGGCAGCGACCCGACAGAGCAGGGAACGCGGCGGCACCAGCTGCTGCAACCGCTTGGCTACCTGGCTCAGCAAGCGGTCGGCAATCCGGATCCCGAAGCGATCGTTGATTTCACGAAAATGGTGCAAGTCGACGAGTACCAGCGTGGCACTGCGCCCCCCAAGATGGCGGCTGGTCTGCAAGAACCGGGAGAGTTTGAGCAGTCCGGTCAGACTGTCGTAGTGCTGCTCCTGCTGCAACTGCGCCTGAGTGGTGCGCAGGCCGGTGATGTCACGCCCCAGCGTCAGGATCCCGAGAGAGTGACCATCACCATCGGGGACATCGACCCGGGTGATCTCCATGTGTCGCCC
>NZ_CAWNZT010000145.1:0-3292 GCF_963878965.1 Aeromonas sp. HMWF015
TTGATAAGCCTGAAACAATAACTTAACTACTTTTGTGTTGTTACCTAACTCAACAATGTTTTTGACATTATCCCCAGGGACAGAAAAAAATGAGACAATGGTTAGGTGATCTAAGAGACAGACCCCAAGAGATGAACCATTTACGCGATAAATGAGATTTTCAGTTAACTCTTCTTCCGTAATTATTCTTGCATGATATAATTTTTTTGCAAAGATTACAGGCTCCACATTCGTGCTTATCTGATCAATGCCTGACAGTATTTTTCCACAAATGTCATTCAGATTATCGAGTAAGTTATGGAGGATTAAAGGAGAGTTATAATTAAATTGTGAGTGTTTTTTTTCTGATGTATCATTTTGCAGTTCATGGGTTAACTTAGCGCCATGAGAGCAGTGCCGTGCGATGGTGAAATTATAACAGTATATGGCTTGCGAAATGATCGCGTTATACGTGTCCCCACCAAACAATATTGAATTATTTTCATACTCGTTCTTTGAAAGCCATGCATCCTTACTATTCATAACAACATGAATAGATGCGATCATGGGGATAAATACCAATCCCTGATAGTTAATAATATCATTAACCTGTGACATTAAAGAGTGATGCTTAAAGCCTTCCGTTTCCCTTAAAAGATACATCAGCCCGATTTTAAGCACGGCTAATGAGTGCTTAATAAACCCAAATGGAAATAAAGTGTCTTGAGGCACACTATTAATTACATTTAAGGCCAATTTCGGCTCTTCCTTTTTAATAAAGTCAAGTGCTTCTATGAGTGGGATATACTGAGAGAAATACTGTTGATATTGATTGCATTTGTAATAGTCGGGTTTAGTTAAGGTGAGAATTTCTGAAAAATTATTTTTGGAGAACCGCGTGAACTTCATGCTGTTTTCATTCAATTTATATAAATTGTAATGAAGTTCCCGAGGATCGGCCGCCAAATAATAAGGTGTTGGTGGGGGCAATACCATTTTAGATAGCTCATTCATCCTTGCATTAAGTTGAGGTAACTTAAATCCATTGTCGAATTTATATATTTTTGGTTTTTTGAAAAATGAAGCTATTTTTTCAGAGATACTATCTAATAACAATACCTTACAATCATTGTAATGCTGTGGTGTTTCTACCCCATGAGGTGTGTGAAATAGCAGTTCTGGCATATGCATGCTTTCATTTTTTATATTCAATGCATAACGAACAAGGCGTTCTAGCGAGGTTAATTTCTCGTCACCAGAAACAAGACGTTGATACGTTCTATGAAAATGCCCAAACAGATCTATTTTTTATCTATGTCTTGCAAGATGATGACTGCTGTGTAAGCAGCAACGATGGGCTCAAGGTCAAGTTCAATCCCTGGACTTAATCCTTCTTTACATTGAGCTGCTAGCTTATTTAGCTGCTTGCAGGTTTGATTAAACGGTTTAGTTAGACCTTTTAAGTAGTTAAGTAATTCTGGTATCAAGCTGTTTTCGACATTCAATTTAGTTTTTTCAACAGGATTCCCCCAGTCATTAAAAAATGATTTGATATAGTTTCGCATGTACTTTTGTGCGGCATCTTTCTGGAAAGATGTATGGTTGCCATCACGTTTTACTAAATCGCCAATCATTAATAACTGGTCAAGATGATAGTAGATTGAGGTTGGGTCTGCTTTATTCTTAAATATAAATATATCAGTGCAAAATAATGGTATTAATGCATTTCTGACATAATCCAGTGCGCATTTTTCCATTGTTTCTTTTTGCGGAATAGCTTTTCTCATTAGCGCATTAAAAATGCTCTCAGATATATCCATATGAGCATCAATCATTTCTGGTGGTAAATGGCTGCCTACATGCAAACGATGGAATACATCATGTAACCTAGCTAATGCATCATCACTATCAATGGCAACTGTATCTTGAAAGTATTCACGGTGTGGATCATAGGGCGACCTACTTATTTGTTGATCTTTCCGAGACCCTTTATGTTGAGCAAGGCCAAGCGTATCTTCTATAGAATAGATCAATGCAGCAAAATGATGTGTTTTCATCGTTTACCTATTGGGTCAGCGTAAATTTACATCATGGATTATCTCACCTCTTATACCTGCACTGCTAGCCATCTCATCGCTTAGTCGTGTCATGCCCTTCGCCAGATGAACGATTTGTCCTTACCCTCCTCACGCCACAATCGCAGTTAACCAATGCAGTTCATGTGCAAAAGCAAAGCCTTGGCAACAGACTCTGCCAATCAAAACAAAAGACTATAAATATCAACAGTTTATAATTTAGATCCATGGGTTCGCAATTTGCCCCCTGCACGGGATGCCACGGGAAAACCATAATGCGAGCTCATTCGGTCACACAGTAGAAGGAGAGCACACAATGCCACACACCACAGATCGCATCATTAGGCTACCAGAGCTCACAGAGATGATTGGTCTCGCCAGATCAACCATTTATGACAAGCTAAACATCAAGTCAAAGCGTTACGACAGCGACTTTCCGCAAGCAATAAAGTTGGGGTTGTCCGCTGTCGGCTGGCGTCAAAGTGAAGTCAACCAATGGATTGATAATCGTTCAAAAAAATCAGCTAAAGGATGTGAAAAATGAATCTTCGCCGAGAAATCAGGAACGCTATCGAAAAATTGGATGAAAATATCCTAGCCCCTTTGGATGACGTTTCTCACGCAACAAAGGCACCTGAGTTTATGATATTAAGTCAGATGCTTTCCGTGATGAGTATAGCTGCACAGCCTTTGGCTGATATTAGAACCCCAGTAGGTATGCAGCTACCAGTGTCACTATATTTTCTCATTCTTGCCGCATCTGGTGAGCGGAAAAGTACGGTTGATAAGTTACTGATGAAGTCAATCCGTGAATATGAACACTCTTTGGCTACAAAGACAGAATCTGAGTATGCGAATTATGTAATAGAACTTGAATTGTGGGAGGTGAAGAAAAAAACGCTAAGAAAAGGATTGGAAAAAATCCATCAAGATAGAGCAGATCTTAACGAAATTACCGAAGAGTGGCGTTTACATCAATCATGCAAGCCTATTCAACCAATTACTACAAGGGTGCTGATAGATGATATTTCAGGTGCAAAGCTGAAAATGATGCTATCAGAAAAGAACTCTTCATTGGCACTGACCTCAGATGAGGGGGGAACCCTACTATCTAGCGAACTAATAAAAGACCATTCACTTTTTTGTTCGCTATGGTCTGGACAAACTATAAGAATTGACAGGGCCAACAACACAGAGCTCCTGATTGATGGCGCTCGCCTAACCATAAGCATCCAGGT
>NZ_CAWNZT010000146.1:0-7311 GCF_963878965.1 Aeromonas sp. HMWF015
CCCCTGATTAGTCTCATCAGCGGGAAGGCCACTCGGTTTTAGCGTGGCTATAGCAGGGAAATATGAGCGATGAACGCTCTTATCTACCTCATTTATGCAGTGACAGGATGCTATGCAAGCAGAAACAAGTCGTATTGATGAGTTATTGGAGTGTCTGGTCTTCTTGACCCGTTTTTATGGTGTGCCCAACAGTCAGGATGCCCTGACGACCGGGTTGCCACTGGTCTCCGGACGCCTGACTACCGCACTCTTTTGCCGTGCTGCCGAGCGGGGTGGGTTATCCGCCCGTGAAGTGATCCAGCCACTGGCCGATATTTCTCCCTTGCTGCTGCCTTGCGTATTGCAGATGCGCAGTGGTGGCGCCTGCATTTTGCTGGAGTGGAACGAAGATCGCAGCCAGGGGAAAGTGATTTTCCCGCAGGCCGGTGATGCCGCGCAATGGCTGACCGCAGCCCAGTTGGGTGATGAGTATCTGGGACGCCTCTTCTACGTGAAGAAGCAGTTCAAGTTTGACGAACGCTCGCCCAAGGTGCTGGAAACCCGTGATGGCCACTGGTTCTGGAGCACCTTGTTCGAATCCCGCGGCATCTATCGCGATGTGCTGATCGCCTCCATTCTGATCAACCTGTTTGCCATCGCCAGCCCGCTTTTCACCATGAACGTCTATGACAAGATTGTGCCCAATCTGGCGTTTGATTCACTCTGGGTGCTGGCGGTCGGGGCTATGGTGGTCTTTACCTTCGATTTTGTGATGCGGCAGTTGCGCAGTTACTTTATCGATATTGCCGGTAAAAAGTCTGATGTACTGCTGTCCGCCAAGATTTTCGCCAAGGTGATGGGCATGAGGATGGAGTCTCGTCCCGCTTCCACCGGCGCGTTCGCCAAACATCTGCAGGAATTTGAATCGGTGCGGGAGTTTTTCACCTCCGCAACGGTTTCTACTCTTATCGATCTGCCCTTTGCCGTCTTCTTCCTTTTTATTATCTGGATGTTTGCAGGTGTAATGGTGGTGGTTCCCATCGTCGCTATGCTGATCCTCATCGCCTACAGCTTTTATATTCAGGAGCCCCTCAAGCAGTCCATCGAAGAGGGCTCACGCCTTGCGTCCCAGAAGAACGCCAACCTGATTGAAAGTATTTCCGGGCTGGAAACCGTCAAGATTTTCGGCGCCGAGAGCATGTTCCAGCATCGCTGGGAACAGGCCGTCTCCCATATTTCCACCTGGGGCGTACAGACCCGCCGCATTACCAACTCCATGTCCTCACTGGCCAGTTATATCCAGCAGGTGGTGACGGTCGGTCTGGTGATCGTCGGTGTTTACCAGATCTCCGAAGGTTTGGTTACCATGGGGGGGATGATTGCTGCCGTGATGCTCTCCAGCCGCGCCATTGCGCCTATGGTGCAACTCTCCGTGTTGTCGACCCGTTATAACCAGGCCAAATCTGCACTGGATATTCTGGAAAAAATCATGCAAACCCCGGGTGAGCAGGAGGAAGGCAAGCAATATATCCATCATCCGGTGATTGCCGGTCGAATTGAATTCGAAAATGTCTCCTTCAAATATCCGGGAATGGAAACCAGCACCCTGCACAATATCAATTTGCGCATTCAGCCGGGCGAAAAGGTGGCGATTATCGGCCGGATTGGGGCGGGTAAAACGACCCTCGAGAAGTTGTTGATGGGACTTTATCGACCGACCGATGGCTCGGTACGTATCGACGGCTTTGAACTCGATCAACTGCCACCTGCGGTGATCCGTCGCAATATCGGCTGTGTTCCGCAAGATGTCATTCTCTTTTTCGGATCGGTGCGGGACAACATCATGCTGGGTAATCCGCTGGTGGATGATGTGAGGGTCTTGCGCGCTGCCAAGCGGGCGGGTGTCACCAACTTTACCAACCGGGATCCCAACGGGCTGGATCGGCAGATAGGTGAGGGTGGCCGTCAGCTTTCCGGTGGCCAGCGTCAGTCGATCCTGCTGGCACGCGCCCTGCTCAATGATCCCCCCATTCTGGTGATGGATGAGCCGACCTCCAACATGGACAACCAGTCCGAGATGCAGGTCAAACAGGAGCTCGCCAGACTTGGCCCGGAAACCACATTGATCCTCATCACTCACAAAACCTCGATGCTGGATGTGGCATCGCGAGTGATCGTCATCGAGCAGGGGCAGATCGTTGCTGATGGCCCCAAAGAGGTGGTGTTGCAGCAGTTGAAGGAAGGCAAGGTGCGCGTGCAGGAGGTGTCCCATGGTTAAGGGGCTCATGGACTGGTTCAAGCGCAGCAAAAAGACGCCTTCCGGCGAGGTATTGCCAGCACCCGAGCATCTGGAGTTTGTCGATGACGGCGCGGCAGCTGTACTGCTGACCACGCCGACCGGAGCTCGTATCCTGCTATGGTGCAGTTTCCTCTTTTTCATGAGTGCCATCGTCTGGGCGGCCTGGGCCGAACTGGATGAAGTCACCGTGGGTCAGGGCAAGGTTATTCCGTCCCGTCAGCTGCAGGTGATCCAGAACCTGGAAGGGGGGATCGTCAAAGAGATCTTCGTTAAAGAGGGGGATATCGTCGAAAAGGGGCAGCCGCTGCTGCGCATTGATGACACCCGTTTCCGCTCCGACTTTAGAGAACGGGAGCAAGAGGTAGTCACTCTAAAGGGGGATGTGGCCCGTCTGCGCGCCGAGATGGCCAGCGTCGAGGTGAAAAACGACCCGGCACTGGGGTGGCGTGAACAGGTCGTGGTAGGTGAAGCGCCAATCCAGTTTCCCGATGGTTATGAAACCGTCTTTGCCGAATACGCACACCGTGAGCGGTCTGTACAGCGGGATCGCCTCAATAACCTGAAAAACCAGCTCTATATTCTTGGTCAGCAAATCGAACAGAAAGAGCAGGAGCTGATTGAACTGAATGCCAAGATCCGCACCGTGAATCGCAGTGTGGATTTGGCCAGACAAGAACTGAATATTAGCCGTCCGTTGGCGAAAGAAGGTATAGTGCCTCAAGTGGAGCTAATTAAGCTGGAGCGGCAGGTTAACGAGATGCAGGGGGAGCTGGAGAGCAACCGTCTGCTGATCCCAAAACTCAATTCGGTACTGCGTGAGACCATCTCCAAGCGTAATGATATTGCGCTGAAGTTCAGAGCAGATTCCCAGACTGAACTGAATGAGAAACAGGGGCGGCTTGGCCAGTTGTCAGAAGGGCAGGTTGGCTTGCGAGACAGGGTCGACCGGACCAGCGTGATTGCTCCGCTCAAGGGCACCATCAAGAAGCTCAAGATCAACACCCTGGGCGGCGTGGTTCAGCCCGGCATGGATTTGATGGAGATTGTGCCGCTGGAGGATACCTTGCTGGTAGAAGCCAAGGTGTCACCGAAAGATATCGCCTTCCTGCGACCGGGGCTGGATGCCATCGTCAAAATTACTGCCTACGACTTTACAATCTATGGAGGATTGCATGGCAAGGTTGAACAGATAAGTGCGGATTCGATCCAGGATGAGGAGGGGAACTCCTTTTATCTGGTTCGGGTTCGAACAGAGAAGAGTTACTTGGGCGATGAGCTTAACGCACTTCCCATCATCCCCGGTATGTTAGCCAGTGCTGATATCATTACTGGTAAAAAAAGTGTCCTAGACTATTTGCTTAAGCCGATTTTACGGGCAAAGCAGTCGGCACTGAGAGAACGATAAGCCAACAATCTAAAAACAAAACATGACTGGAGATAACATGAAAAAAACGATTGTTGCCATGCTGGTCAGTGGCTGCATCCTGATCCCGAGTTTGGGTCAGGCCCAGACTCTGGAAGAGTCGGTGGCACAGACACTTGCTACGCATCCCAAGATAAAGGAAGCGTTTGATCTGTATCAGGCACGACTCTATCAGCATGATGGAGCCAAGGGTGGCTATTATCCTACGATCGATCTGCGTGGCGGCGTAGGCTATGAAAAAACTGACAGCCCTTCTACCCGCGCTGCCAGCGCCAACAGCAATATTGATGATTCCATGACTCGCAAAGAGGCTGGACTCAGTCTGCGACAAATGTTGTTTGATGGTTTTGATGTCAGCAACAACGTCTCCAGAACCGAAGCTGAAGCCAATGCCCAGCGTCTGGCGATGATCTCCGAAGCTGAAAATACCGCGCTGCGAGTAGCTGAGGTCTACCTCAATATGCTGCGCCAGCAGGAGATCCTGGAACTCTCCAAACAGAACCTGGAAACCCACGAGCAGATCCGCAGCGACATCAGCAAGCGGACTGATTCAGGGCTTGGCTCTACTGCGGATCAGACCCAGATTGAAGGTCGTGTTGCCCGGGCCTATTCAAATCAGGCCGCTGCTGAAAACAACTATCGCGACGCAGAGAGTGAATTTATTCGTGTCGTGAACGAGGTTCCCAAAGATCTGCTACAGCCGATTCCCAATACCGAACTTATCCCGACCAGCCTCGATAGTGCGCTGAAAACGGCGACCGAAGTCCACCCGACCCTGCTCTCTTCACTGCAGGATATTGAAGCGGCCAAGTATCAACATGAAGGTGCCAAATCCGGTTTCTACCCCAATGTGACATTCGAGGTCGATCAGAACTGGAATGAGGATATCGATGCGGTCAAAGGGCGCAACGATGATCTGACCGCCATGGTGCGGATGCGTTACAACCTGTTCCGTGGCGGTTCTGATGTGGCAGAGAGCAATGCAACATCGGCGCTCTACTCTCAGGCGAAAGACATTCATTTGAATGCGTTCCGCCAGGTGGAGGAAGGCACTCGTCTGGCCTGGAACGCGAAAGAGTCGCTGGCCAAGCAGAAGACCTTCCTGAAAGAGCATGTTGACGCCAGCTATGACACCGTACAGGCATACAAGAAGCAGTTTGGTTTGGGTCAACGGACATTGCTGGACGTATTGAACACCGAGAACGAACTGTTCGAGGCGCGTCGCAGCTATATCACTGCCGAGTATGATGCACTGCTGGCTGACTATCGCATTCTCAACGCGACAGGCAGTCTGCTCAATGCATTTAGCGTCAAACAACCCGCTGAATGGCAGGCCAGGCAATAACTGTTTGTTCATGATCCCGCAGGGATCATGAACGCCAACATGGTGACTGCTGCTGGCAGTCACCATGTTTGGCTAACGCAGGTTGTTGTACGAGCTTTGAGGAGTGCAGCAGTAATAATGCAGCAGGAATATGATGTGACACTCCAGCGCGGAACCGGTAGCCGATGGTGTTATCTTCTTAATGAATGGAGATACAGATCCCTACGCGCTCTGCGCCACTCCTTATGGATCCTGCTGTTACCCTTCTCACTTCTGCTCTGTGCCAGTCAGCCTCTGCCACAGGAAGATCTCAACTTGATCAAACGGGCGGAGCAGACCTATGGCGCCAGAGCCGGCAAGCGTGTAACCAGTTGGCGTATGCTGGTCATGGAGACGAAGGGCAGGGCCCTGAGCGAAGAAAAAAAGCTTGAGCGGGTTAATAATTTTTTCAATCGGATGCGTTTTATTGACGATATCAAGTTGTGGCGCAAAAAGGATTATTGGGCAACCCCGCTAGAATTTTTGGGGGCCGCCGGGGGAGACTGTGAAGATTTCAGTATCGCCAAATACTCTACGCTGCTCGAGCTTGGGATCCCGGATGATAAAATGCGGATGGTGTACGTCAAGGCTCTTGATTACAACCAGTTTCACATGGTGGTGGCATATTATGAGACACCCTCTTCCGTTCCGGTTATTTTGGATAATTTGATAGGCTCGATTCGCCCTGCCACACAGCGGCGTGATCTGGTGCCTATTTACAGTTTTAACGGTAGTCACTTGTGGTTGATGAAGGCACGAGGCCAAGGGGAACTGGCTGGTCAATCATCCCGCTTGGGATTATGGAATGATTTACGCAATCGCATGACCTCGGGGCGATTGGCTCGGCCAGTGGTGAATTTGGATGATTAACCTATGACGCTCTATCGACAGTTATTAGCCACCATGCTGCTGCTGTTTGGATTGTTATTTGCGGCCACATACTGGGTGCAATTCAATTCAACCCGCACTTATCTGGCGCAGCAACAGGAAACAACGGTCATCAATACGGCAACCTCACTGGGGCTTGCGCTCACCCCCTATCTGGAAAACGGTGACAAGGTCGGTGCCGAGTCGGTGATCCAGGCTATTTTTGATGGCGGCTATTATCGACTGGTTCGCCTTGACCTGCTGGCATCAAAGGATGTCATCGAGCAGGAAAATACCAACAATATTCAGGGGGTACCGCGGTGGTTTGTAAATTTGGGACTGTTTCCTGAGGTATCCAACGAGTCAATTCTGACATCTGGCTGGTTGCAGCTTGGAAAATTAAAAGTAGTGGGTCACCCCGGCCAGGCTTATTACGAGTTGTGGCGTGGGATGAGTGAGCTGGCGAGCTGGTTTCTGGTCGGCTTTTTGATCACCACCATTTTGTTGATGAGAGCACTCAACTACTTGCTCAAGCCACTCAAACAGATCTGTGATCAAGCCGTCGAGATCGAGTTGCACCATTTCGGTCATACGATCCCGGAGCCTAAAACTCATGAATTGAAGCAGGTCGTTCAGGCGATCAACACCCTCTCAAGCAAGTTGGCGTTGCAGTTCAAAGAGCAAGCCGATGAGGCCGAGAAATTGCGTGAGCGGGTTTATGTCGATGCCGTATCGGGACTTGGCAACCGAGCCTATTTTGTGGGTCAGGTAAACGCATGGATAGCGGAGGCAGGCCAAGGTGGCGTCATGCTGGTTGCGGTCGACATGCTGGATGATATCTATCGCGATGAAGGCTTTGCTGCCCGCGACAACATGGTCAAATCGATAGCTCAGGCTTTGAAAGAGCAATTAAAAGGGTGGGATGGCGCAGCCTTGGCACGGATCTCCGCGACGGAATATGCGCTGCTCTGTCCAACTGACGATCTGACTCAGCTAAAAGAGCTGGCTGAAGTGATTAATAGCCGCATTGCCGATCTGGTGGTGAATCCAATGGGCGAAGGGGATGCGCTCTCCGTCATCGGTATTGCCGGTCGTGATGGTAATGATGATCTCTCTGCCTTGTTGACCAAAGCCGATAATGCGCTTGGCAAGGCGCGCAATGAACGCCGTGGTGCTGTGGTGATGGAAGGGGGGACCGAGCAAGGTTTGATGGGGCGTTTGGCCTGGCGAGATCTGGTACAAGATGCCATTTCACGACAACTTTGGCGCTTCAAAGCCCAACCAGCTTGCCGGTTTGATAATGGAGCAAGGTTGCATGCCGAGCTGTTTGCTTCTATCTCTCGGGATGGCACTGATTATTTTGCCGGTCAGTTCTTGCCC
>NZ_CAWNZT010000147.1:0-2539 GCF_963878965.1 Aeromonas sp. HMWF015
GAGCAGGCTGGTGGCAAGGCCTCCGACGGCTTTGGCCGCATCATGGATATCCAGCCCACCGCGCTGCACCAGCGTACCCCTTACTTTGTTGGCTCGACCAAGATGGTGGAGCGCGCTGAGGCCTTTATGCGCGAGTTCTCCGCCCATGAGGATCCAGCCAACCAGGGCTGATCGTCAGAGGTGTAGGTTGGTGCTGAGCGCAGCGAAGCCCAACATTTACCGGCGCGATGCCCTCTCCCCCTGGGATAGGGCAGGGTGAGGGGAATGGTTTTCACTGCCCCCTCATCCCCGGCCCTTCTCCCACAAGGGGAGAAGGGCGACGCTAGTCACCAGCCAACATAAACAAAACGGGAGCCGATTTGGCTCCCGTTTTAGTTGGCGCTATCTGTCTGGCCAACCGCCAGCGCTGCAAAGACTCACAGGCTGTTGTTGGCCAGATCCGCCAGCAAGCCATCCACCAGTTTCAGGCGCATGGCGCGATCCTGGGTCGGTACCTGGAAACGCAACCGGGTCGGCCCGTCCATCTTGTAGACCCTTGGCTGGCTGGAGAGCAGTTTGACCAGATAGGCCGGATTGACCTTGGTCTCCTGGGTGAAGTCGAGATAGCCGCCACGCTCGCTCATCTCCACCCGGCGAATGCCAAGGGCGGTGGCACGCTGACGGAAGGCAGCCAGCTCCAGCAGGGTTTTGGTCGCCTCCGGCAAGAGGCCAAAGCGGTCGATCAGCTCCACTTTGAGTTCGCGCAGCTCCTGTTCGTCCGCCGCGCTGGCGATCCGCTTGTACATGGAGAGGCGCATATTGACGTCCGGAATATAGTCATCCGGCAGCAGAGCAGGCAGGCGCAGCTCCACCTCGGTGTGCTGGCTCATCAGCTGCTCGAGCGATGGCTCCTTGCCCGATTTCAGCGCCTCGACCGCCTGCTCCAGCATCTCCATGTAGAGGGTGAAGCCGACCGATTCAATCTGGCCGCTCTGATCATCGCCAAGCAGTTCGCCCGCGCCACGGATCTCCAGATCGTGGGTGGCCAGCGCAAAACCGGCGCCGAGATCTTCAAGCGACGCGATCGCCTCCAGCCGCTTGGCCGCATCCTTGGTCATCAGCTTGGGATGGGGGGTGAGCAGGTAGGCATAGGCCTGATGGTGGGAGCGGCCAACTCGGCCCCGCAGCTGGTGCAGCTGGGCCAGACCGAGATGATCCGCCCGATCCATGATGATGGTGTTGGCGCTCGGTACGTCGATGCCGGTCTCGATGATGGTGGTGCAGACCAAGAGGTTGAAGCGCTGATGGTAGAAGTCGGACATGATCCGCTCAAGGTCGCGCTCGCGCATCTGGCCGTGGGCGATGCCGATGCGGGCCTCCGGCACCAGTTCCGCCAGATCGGCGGCGCACTTCTCGATGCTCTCGACGTCGTTGTGCAGGTAGTAGACCTGGCCGCCACGTTTGAGTTCACGCAGCACCGCCTCGCGCACCACAGCCGGTTCGTGCTGGCGGACAAAGGTCTTGATGGCGAGTCGCTTGGCGGGTGGAGTCGCGATGATGGAGAGATCTCGCATGCCGGACATCGCCATATTGAGAGTGCGCGGAATGGGGGTGGCGGTCAGGGTGAGGATATCCACATCGGCCCGCAGCGCCTTGATCTTCTCCTTCTGGCGCACCCCGAATCTGTGCTCCTCATCGACGATGAGCAGCCCAAGATCCTTGAAGGTGAGCTCGGAGCCGAGCAGCTTGTGGGTGCCGATGATGATGTCCACCTTGCCCTCCGCCAGCTCTTTCAAGACGCTGGTCTGCTCCTTGGCGGAGCGGAAGCGGCTCAGCACCTCGACCCGTACCGGCCAGTTGGCAAAGCGGTCGCGGAAGTTGTCGTAGTGCTGTTGCGCCAGCAGGGTGGTGGGCACCAGCACGGCGACCTGCTTGCCGCCATGTACTGCCACAAACGCCGCCCGCATCGCCACTTCGGTCTTGCCGAAGCCCACGTCGCCGCACACCAGTCTATCCATGCTCTTGGCCTGACACATGTCCCCCAGCACCGCATTGATGGCGTTGAGCTGATCGTCGGTCTCCTCGAACGGGAAGCTGGCGGCAAACTGGCGATAGGCCTCTTTGTCGTGCTTGAAGGCAAAACCGGCGCGGGCGGCGCGGTGAGCGTAGACATCCAGCAACTCGGCTGCCACATCGCGCACCTTCTCGGCCGCCTTGCGCCGCGCCTTGACCCAGGCCTCGCTGCCAAGTTTGTGGCTGGGCGGGTTATCGGAGCCGGTGTAGCGGCTGATGAGGTGCAAACTGGTGACCGGCACGAACAGCTTGTCGCCGCCGGCATATTCGAGGGTGAGGAACTCGGTGGGCAGGCCACCGGCGTCGATGGTCTCCAGCCCCAGATAGCGGCCGACCCCGTGATCCAGATGCACCACCGGCTGGCCTTGAGTCAGTTCGCCGAGGTTGCGGATCACTGCATCGGAGCTTAAGTTCTTGTTCTTCTCCCGCGCCCGCTTGCTGCGTACCTTGCCGCCGAGCAGCTCGGTCTCGGTGATCAGCGCCAGTG
>NZ_CAWNZT010000147.1:2549-10777 GCF_963878965.1 Aeromonas sp. HMWF015
AGTGGTGCAACCAGCAGGCCGTGGCGGGCCTTGCTCGCCATGAAATCGCTTAACGAGGTGAACTCTTTGGGTTGCAGCGAGATACGCGCCAGCAGATCGCCGAGCACTTCCCGCCGCCCTTCTGACTCCACCGCAAACAGGGTGCGACCGGCAAAGCCTTGCAGGAACTGGTCGAGCGCCAGCAGGGGTTGCTCCTTGCTGTGATCGAGCTGCAGGTCGGGCAGCGCCGAGATGGACAGATCGTGCTGACCGGCATCGCCAGTGGTGGCGGCCTCTTGCAGGCGCACTGCGCCATATTGGCCAAGAGCGGCAAAGAGCTGCTCCACTGGCAGATAGAGCTGCGCCGGTGGCAGCAGGGGGCGGGTGTTGTCCCAGCGCCTGTCTTCATAGCGCTGGCCGATGTCATTCCAGAAGCGCTGGGCGGCGGGGTAGATATCCCCCACGGTGAGCAGCAGTGTCTCTTCTGGCAGATAGTCAAACAGGCTGGCGGTCTGGTTGAAGAAGAGCGGCAGATAGTATTCGATGCCGGCGGGCCAGCGCCCTTTGCTCACCTCCTGATAGACGGATCCTTCGGCCCGCGACAGCTCGAACTGCTCACGGAACTGACCGCGAAACAACTCGATGGCCGCCTCGTCGGTGGGAAACTCCCGGGCAGGCAGCAGGCTGACCGTCTTGACCGGTTCGCTGGAGCGCTGGGTCTCGGGATCGAACGGGCGGATGGAGTCCACCTCGTCGTCGAAGAAGTCGATGCGATAGGGGCTGCTGCTGCCCATCGGGAAGAGATCGAGCAGGGAGCCGCGGGCGGCAAACTCGCCGTGTTCCAGCACCTGATCAACCGCTACGTAACCCGCTTCCGCCAAGCGCCCTCTAAGTTGTTGCAGATTGAGGCGCTGACCGGCCTTCACCATCAGGCTGTATTTGTCGAGATAGACCCGGGGCGCACAGCGCAACATCAGGGTGGAGATGGGGACGATCAACACCCCCTTGCTCATCTGCGGCAGCTTGTAGAGGGTCTCGAGTCGCTGGGAGATGATGTCCTGATGGGGGGAGAAGGTGTCGTAGGGTAGGGTCTCCCAATCGGGGAACAGCAATACGGGGGCGGATTGATCGGCCAGTAAATAGTGAAGCTCCTGCTCAAGGCGCAGGGCGCTCGGGGTATCGGCGGTGATGAGCAGTACCGGGCCCTTGGCTTCACTGGTGAGACGGGCTGCAATCAGCGAGAGGCTGCTGCCGACCAGCTGGCCGAGCGTGATCTTTTGGCCCGCTTTGGCGGGCAAGGCGGGGAGTTTCATTGGCATGGTTTCGATTCTTTTAACGTTGACGTTATCTATCGCTGACGTTCGCTCTGGTTAGCGCTGACGCCCTTGGGCGCGCAGCTTGAGCTGCTTCGATTGCACGTGGAGGCTGGCGCGTACCAGCAGTTCACGGTCATCTTCGCGGATCCGCACATAGTCGAGCAGCACATGGGTGCCATGTTCGCCGCCGTCGAGCTGTTTGACCTGGCCATAGCAGTAAATGGCGGCCGCCTCTTCCCGCAGGAAGATCTTGAGGCGCACGAATTGGTGCAGGTGCGGCGCATCCCCGTGACCATGATAGGGGTGCAGGTAGGTGAGCTGACCGGCCCCGAAGCGCAGAGTGTGGAAGCGCTGCTCCGGATGATCCTGCATGGAGAGCACATAGCCCATGATCATGTCGATCTTGCGGGACTGCTGATTGACTATCTCGATCAGATCGTGCATCGACTCGTTCTGGTTGCGCAGCAGGCGAGTGGTCACCAGATCGATGGAGGTAATGGCCGAAGAGATCCGAAAGGGCTCCGGCAGCTCAGCGTCCAGCTCCTCCAGCGAGGGGAGGTGGAAGTCGGCCGGCATGGGGATCACATTGACCGGCGTGGCATGAGTGACGCTGAAGAACTGTTCCTGCATGGAGGCTATCCCTTGTTGTCATGGACGGTTTCCCTTTATTATCCGGTATCTTATTTTGTTGGCAACGTACATATCCTTGAAGACCGGACTTTTTCAGCCCCTTTCGCTGGCCATCGGCCTGCGTTATGCAGGCTCGAAGCGCAGCAATCGCTTCGTCTCATTTATCTCCCTGTTCTCTACCTTTGGCATCGCCATCGGGGTTGCCGCCCTGATGGTGGTCATTTCGGTAATGAACGGTTTCGAAGGGCAGCTCAAAGGGCGCATCCTCGGGGTGATCCCCCATGTGGTGGTGACCAATCAGGCTGGCCGCATTGATGCCGACCCGCAAGGCTTGCCGGATCTGGCCAAATTACCCCATGTGGTTGCCTCTGCCCCCATGCTCGACAGCGAAGGAATGCTGCAAAGCCCCGGCCAGCTGACCGGGGTGAGCGTGCAGGGGATCGACCCTGCAAAGTGGCCCAAGGATGATATCCTCCACAGCCAGATGCTGGGGGGACGCCTCGATACCCTGCAGGCGGGTCACTACCGCATCGTGCTGGGGCAGGGGGTGGCACGCCGCCTCAATGTCTCCATCGGCGATCAGGTTCGTCTGATCCTGACCGAAGGGACCCGCTTCACCCCGTTTGGCCGGGTACCGGCCCAGCGCCTCTTTACCGTCTCCGGTATCTTTGGGGTCGGCGCCGATGTGGATAACCAGATTGCGCTGATCGCGCTGGGGGATGCTCAGCGGCTGCTGCGCCTGCCGACAGAAACCGTCGGCGGTATTCGCCTCTGGCTCGATGATCCGTTTGCGGCCGACGAGGTGATCAAAACGCCGCTGCCGGACGGGATGCTGTGGCAAGATTGGCGCCGCGAGCGGGGCGAGCTGTTCCAGGCGGTCGCCATGGAAAAACGGATGATGGGGCTGATGCTGGTGCTGATCATCGCCGTCGCTACCTTCAACATCCTCTCCGCGCTGGTGATGGTGGTGACGGACAAAGAGGGCGAAGTGGCCATCCTGCGCACCATGGGCATGAGTGAATCGGGGATTGTCAAAATATTCATGGTGCTCGGCGCCTCCAGCGGGGTGATTGGCGCCCTGTTTGGCGGACTGGCGGGCCTGGCGCTCTCCCTGGGTCTCAACCCCCTGCTCAATGCGGTGGGGCTCAACCTCTATATGGCGGCGGGCGGCAGTGGCCTGCCGGTGATTGTCGAGCCGGCTCAGGTCATCACCATTTTGCTGGGCGCCGTGCTGCTGAGCTTCAGTGCCACCCTCTATCCGGCGGCCCGCGCCGCACGGGTGAAACCGGCCGAGGCGCTGCGTTATGAGTAATGCCGTGAATAATGCATCTTCTGTTGTGACTGGTGCCTCCGTTGTTGCGGGTGCCAGCGTTGTTACCGAGGCAAGTGGAGCCCCTGTTATGAATGAAGCCGTATCCCGTGAACCTCTGCTGCGCTGCCAGGCGCTCAATCATGTCTATAAAGAGGGGGAGCTGGAGACTCAGGTGCTCAAGGGGATCGATCTCTGTGTCGCGCCCGGTGAAATGCTGGCGGTGGTGGGAAGCTCCGGCTCCGGCAAGACCACTCTGCTGCACCTGATGGGGGCGCTGGACAACCCCTCCAGCGGCGCCGTGCTGTTCAAGGGTGAGGATATCCACCACTGGGACAGCCGTACCCAGGCTCGCTTTCGCAACCGCGAGCTGGGCTTTGTCTACCAGTTCCACCACCTGCTCTCCGAGTTCAGTGCGTTGGAAAATGCGGCCATGCCGCTGCTGATCGCCGGTGAGTCGGTGGCGGTTGCCACCGAAAAGGCAACCAAGATGCTGGGGCGGGTAGGGCTCTCCCATCGCTTGAATCACCGTCCCTCCGAGCTCTCCGGCGGTGAACGTCAACGGGTGGCGATCGCCCGGGCGCTGGTCAACGAACCGAGTCTGGTATTGGCGGACGAACCCACCGGTAATCTGGATCACGCCAGTGCTACTGCTGTCTACGAACTGCTGTGTGAACTGAACCGTGAGCTGGGCACTGCGTTTGTGGTGGTGACTCACGACTTGAGCCTCGCGGCCAAGCTCCATCGCCGGGTGACCCTGGTGAGCGGCGTGATGGCGGAGGTTGCCTGATGTTCAAACCGCTGCCCCTCTTTCTGGGCCTGCGTTACAGCCGCTCCCGCCGTCGCAACGGGTTTATCGCCTTTATCTCTGCCTCTTCTCTGATCGGTATCGCCCTCGGGGTGATGGCGCTGATCCTGGGCCTCTCCGCCATGAACGGTTTCGAGCGGGAGCTCAAAGATCGGGTGCTCTCGGTCGTGCCGCAAGGTGAGCTGGACGCCGTTGAGCGGCCGCTGCCGGATTGGCCACGTCTGCGTGACTACCTGCTGGCCCAGCCGGGCGTTGAGGCGGCCGCACCGGTCATTCGCCTCAATGGCCTGCTGGAGCATGGCTCTGCCCTCAAGGGGGTGCAACTGCGCGCCGTGCTGCCTGAACTGGAAGCCAATCTGTCGGATGCCGGCAAATACATGACGGGCCGTGGTCTGCGTGAGCTGCAACCGGGTGAACGTGGGGTGATCCTTGGCAAGACCATCGCCGACAAGCTGGGGGTCAAGGTGGGGGATTCGGTCGCCCTGCTGCTGCCGCAAGGGGGTGATCAGGCGGGGATCAAGAATCCTCGGCGCGAAGCCCTGACCGTGGTGGGGCTGCTGGAGATCGGTGGTCAGCTCGACGGTCTGCTCGGCTTTATGCATCTGGCCGATGCGCAAGGGATCACCGGCATGGGCAGCGGCGTGGAGGGCTTCAGCCTACGGGTGAGCGATGTGCTCAAGGCGCAATCCATCACCGTAGCCGCCGCGCAGCAGTTCCCTCATCACGTCTATATCCGCAGCTGGATGAACAGCCAGGGCTACCTCTATCAGGACATCCAGATGGTGCGTACCGTCATGTATGTGGTGATGCTGATGGTGGTTGCCGTCGCCTGCTTCAACATCGTCTCCACCCTGGTGATGGCGGTGAACGAGAAGCGCAGCGAAATCGCCATCCTGAAAACCATGGGTGCGAGCCCCGGCCAGATCCGGCTCACCTTCGTCATTCAGGGGATGGTTAACGGCGTGGCCGGTGCCCTGCTCGGTGCCCTGCTGGGTGGGCTGCTTTCGAGCAAGCTGACCCAGATCCTGGGTGTCATCGAGAAGCTCATTGGCCACCGCTTCCTCAATCCGGATATCTACTTCATCGACTTCCTGCCGACTGAGTTGCATATGCAGGATCTGCTCATCGTGACGGGCGCCGCCATCCTGATGAGTCTGGTGGCGACCCTCTATCCCGCCTGGCGGGCAAGCGGTCTGGTACCCTCTCGCGAGCTGGGTCACTGATGCGTTGCATCTAATGCGGAATAAAGAACGAAGGGCCCGCCGGTGCAAACCGGCGGGCCCTTCTGTTTTCAGGTCATGTAGACTGGCTTAGTGAGCGTTAAGCTCATCGAGTGGCAGGGAGAAGCTGGCCACGAAGGTGTCGATAAAGTAGCGCATCTCATCGCTCATTCGGGCTGCCAGCATGGCTTCAAGGCGCTTGCGAGCCGGTTCGAACTCCCGGTTGCCCGCGTTGATCTCCTCCAGACACTTGGTATAGGCGCAGAGCGTGTCGGCATCCTTGACCAGCCTGGCCAGCTCGTCATCCTGGGCTGCCGAATCGAGCAGGGGGCGAAAGTCATCGATCAGTTCTGGCGGCAGCATGCCAAGCAGACGCTGCTCGGCGGCCAGTTCTATCTTCTTGTACTCGCGGGCAATCTCGGGATTGAAGTATTTCACCGGGGTAGGCAGATCGCCGGTCAGCACTTCACTGCTGTCGTGGTAGAGGGCCATCACGGCGGCGCGGTCGGCATTCACGCTGCCGCCAAACAGCCGGTTTTTGATGATGCCGAGGGCATGGGCCACCATGGCCACCTGCAGGCTGTGCTCGGCGATGTTTTCCGGCTGGATGTTGCGCATCAGGGGCCAGCGATAGATGAGTTTCATGCGGGCGAGATTGGCGAAAAAGTGGCTGGGTAACATGATGGCCTCAACAAAAGAGAATAGAAAAGGGCAGACCCTAGTCTGCCCTTTTTTTCGTTGCAGGGCAGCGTCTGCCCGCGCATTTCCCGTGTTTAGCGGATATAGCGGCCCGATTCAGCCTCCTGGTTGGTCACAATCATCTGGCCGATAGGGGCCAGACTGATGAGTGCCAGCTTGAGGTGCTGGATACCGAACGGGATACCGATAATGGTTACGAAGCAGGCCAGCGCGGAAGCGATGTGGCCGATGGCCAGCCAGACACCGATCAGCACAAACCAGAGGATGTTGCCAATCAGCCCCAGCGTGCCGGTGCCGATATCGCTCTGGCCAGTCATGGTCTTGCGATTGACCGCCTGCTTGCCAAATGGGAAGAAGGTAAAGGTGCCGATCACGAAGCAGGCGCGTCCCCAGGGGATGCCGACCAGCGAGATAAAGCAGATAAGACCGGCCAGCCACCAGGCCAGTCCCATAAAGACACCTCCCAGTACAAACCAGAGCAGATTGAACAAGAAGCGGAAAAAGGCCATGTGAGTGACTCCAGATCATCAATTTGGTTGCCACCATAACGAGGGAGGGGTAGGGACGCAATGGTTGATTGGCCCAATCGCCATTTGGCTGGTCAAATTAAGTCGCCGCCCGCAACGGTTGGCTGTTTTTCGGCGAAAGATGGGCAATAAAGCGGCGTTCGGATGAAAAAAGGTGAGCAAACGCAAAATTATTGCCATCGGATAGTTGAAGTCGGGCTCCTCTCTCCCCATATAAAGGGCAGTTTTGCACGAATTGTGCTTGCACGCCGCTCAATGTGGGGGATGTGTGGCTCGACTCGACCAAAGTGCGCCGCTATAATGCCGCGTCATATTTTCTCATCACAAAGACATATCGTTGTCTTTATAAACAGGAAGACTCCGGGCTTTGCCCAGGGGCAATAAAGGGTCAGCACACAGTGCTGAGTTGAACGAGGTAGAAGAATGCAAGTTTCTGTAGAGACAACCCAGGGTCTGGAACGCCGTCTTACCATCACTGTACCGGCCGCTACCGTAGACGCCGCTGTGCGTAAAGAATTGAATGGCCTGGCCAAAACTCGTCGCATCGACGGTTTCCGTCCTGGCAAGGCTCCGGTTGCCATCATCAAGAAGATGTTCGGCGCCATGGCTCACGCCCGCGTTGCTGATGAAATGATGCAGAGCAACTTCATCAAAGCCATCATCGAAAACAAACTGAGCCCGGCCGGTGCCCCGACCATGGATCCGAAAGAGATCAAAGAAGGTCAGGATTTCGAATTCACCGCCACTTTCGAAGTGTATCCGGAGTTCGAAGTTGCAGGTCTTGAGACCATCAAGGTCGAGAAGCCGGTTGCGACCGTGAAGGATGAAGATCTGGCCAACATGATCGACACCCTGCGCAAGCAGCACGCTACCTGGGCTGATGCCGATGTTGCCGCTGCCAATGGTATGCGTGTGACCATGGACTTCGTCGGTTCCATCGACGGTGAAGAGTTCGATGGCGGCAAAGCTGAAGGCTTCAACCTGGTTCTGGGCGCTGGCCGCATGATCCCGGGCTTCGAAGACGCCATCATGGGTAAGAAAGCAGGCGACGAGTTCACCATCGAAGTGACCTTCCCGGCTGACTACCACGCTGAAAACCTGAAAGGCAAAGAAGCCAAGTTCGCTTCCAAGCTGATCAAGGTTGAAGAGCAGATCCTGCCCGAGCTGACCGAAGAGTTCGTGAAGCGTTTCGGTATCGAAAGCGGTTCTGTTGAAGAGCTGAAAGCCGAAGTGCGCAAGAACATGGAACGCGAACTGGCTCAAGCCCTGAAAAACAGCGTGAAAGAGCAGGTTCTGAATGGTCTGGTTGAAGCCAACCAAATCGACCTGCCGAAAGCAGCTGTTGCTCAAGAGATCGACGCACTGCGTCAGCAGGCTCTGCAGCGCTTCGGTGGCTTCCAGGGCGGCAACGCTCCCGAGCTTCCGGCTGAACTGTTCCAGGCTCAAGCCGAGCGTCGTGTACGCGTAGGCCTGCTGCTGGGTGACGTGATCCGCACCAACGAGATCAAGGCTGACGATGCCCGCGTAAACAGCATCATCGAGTCCATGGCGACTGCCTACGAAGATCCGAAGGAAGTGATCGAGTACTACCAGAAGAACGAACAGATGCTGAACGGCGTTCGTAACTTGGCAGTAGAAGATCAAGCCATCGACCTGATCCTGTCCAAAGCGCAAGTGACCGAAAAAGAAGTTGCCTTTGACGAAGTGATCAACAAGTCTGGCGCCGCTGCCTAAGAACAT